>CAYULR010000449.1:0-1509 GCA_964445685.1 uncultured Algimonas sp. | reverse complement strand
CCGCCCACGAACGCGAGTAGCGTGCAAAGATCTCGCTGCCGCTCGGCGCGCTGGAGCCGCGCGCTGCGGTCAAAGAACCCCGTGCTCGGCTACGCCTGCGCGCGCCGCCCTTTGACCGGGGGGAGACGTGGTCCCTACGCCCTCCAGAAGGAGGGCGTCATGACGACCAGGGCTGTGACAATCTCCAACCGCCCCACGACCATCCCCGTCATCAGCACCCACTTCGCCGCGCGCGGCAGGTCCTGATATGTCCCGCTGGGCCCGATGATGTCGCCCAGGCCGGGTCCCACATTGGCAACTGCGCTGCCTGCGCCGCTCCAGGCCGTGACGGGGTCGAGGCCCAGCGCGCCGAGCAGGGCCGCCGCCACGGCGACCGTCACGAAGAACAGGAAGAAATAGCCCAGGACCGAGTAGACCACCGCGTCCGGCAGGGGCCGCCCGCCATATCGCATGGGCGCGATGGCGTGGGGGCGGGGCATGCGGAAGAGGTAGGCGCGCATCGCCTCCAGCGCGACCTGGTAGCGGAAGATCTTGATCGAGCACGCCGTGGAGCCCGCGCAGCCGCCCACGAACATGTAGAAGAAGAACGCCCCGATCGCGAGCGTGCCCCAGCTCATATAGTCCGCCGTCGCGTAGCCCGTGCCCGTCACGATGGAGACGGTGTTGAACAGGGACAGGCGGTAGGCGTGCCAGCGGCCCAGCTCGCTGTCCGGAGCGCCGGACAGGACCAGCCCCGTGAACACGACGAGGCTGAGCACGATGATGACGGCGAAGAAGGCGCGCACTTGCGGGTCGCGCGCGGGCGCGCCGATCTGACCTCGCCGCACCATCAGCATATACATGCCGAATGGCAGCGCCCCGAGCAGCATGAAGGTCACGGCCACCAGGTCCGCGCCGCCGTCCATAAACCCGCCCATGGACGCATCCGACGTGCTGTAACCGCCCGTCGCGATTGTCGTCATGGCATGGGCGGCGGCGTCGAAGCCGCTCATCCCCGTCGCCATGTAGGCCAGCGCGCAGGAGACGGTCAGGGCGAGGTAGATGCCCGCGATCGTCAGCGCGATGCTCTGCGCGCGCGGCAGGATCTTCTCGCCCACGTCGGAGGACTCCAGCCGGAAGAGCTGCATCCCGCCCACGCCCAGCATGGGCAGCACCGCCATGGCGGTCACGATGATGCCAATGCCGCCGATCCATTGCAGCATGGCCCGCCAGAGCAGGATGCCCTTGGGCATGTCGTCCAGCCCGGTCATAACGGTCGCGCCCGTCGTGGTGATGCCGGACGTCGCCTCGAACAGCGCATCGGTGAAGGACAAGCGGACCGGGTCCAGCAGGAACGGCAGCGCCGCCAGCAGCGACAGCACGATCCAGGAGAACACGGTCAGCACGAACGCCCCGCGCGCCCGGATGTCCGGGATGGGGCTGTAGGTGGCGGTCGCCAGCGCGCCGCCGATCAGCGTCACGATCAGTCCGGAAATGGCGAAAGCCTGCCAGGAGCGGTCCGCATAGAGC
>CAYULR010000448.1:0-1517 GCA_964445685.1 uncultured Algimonas sp. | reverse complement strand
GTGCAGGACGGCGCGGACCCGTATGGCGCGTTCGTGGACGGCTACTGGTGGGGCAGCAACGGGGTGAAGTCCCGCCGCGGCTCCGTCTTCACGCAGGCCGTCGTGCACGGCGTGACCGACAGCCCGGCCGACGCCGTCAATGCGGCCGTGGGCTATCTGAACTATCTCCACGGCACGAACCCGATGGGGCTGGCCTACCTCACCAACATGGAAGCCGCAGGGGCGGAGCGCTCGGCGTCCACCCTCTACCATGCGTGGTTCGAGCACGGCTCGCGCGACTGGGACAGCACCAAGACGTCCCGCAGCGGACCCGCGCCGGGCTATCTGGTGGGCGGACCGAACGACAGCTATTCGCGTGACCAATGCTGTCCGGAAAGCTGCAGCATGCGGTCCAACAAGATGTGCCGCATCGACCTTGCCCCGCCGGAAGGCCAGCCGCCCGCCAAGTCCTACGCCGAATTCAACGAAGGCTGGCCGGTCAATAGCTGGGAAGTGACGGAGCCGTCGCTGGGCTACCAGGCGGACTATCTGCGCCTGCTCAGCAAGTTCGTCCGCTAAGAGGGCATATAAAGAAAATTTTATATGCTTGGGCGAAAGGGCGTGATAGGCGCGCTTCCGTGGAAACCTTTGCCCGCACCCTGAAACTGCTCGGCCATCCGGACCGGCTGCGTATCCTGTCCTTGCTGCGGCAGGAAGAGCTGACCGTGTCGGAGCTCGTCTCCGTGCTGGAACTCTCCCAACCGCGTGTCACGCAATATGTCCGCTCTCTGGAGGAGGCGGACGTGGTGGAACGACTGCGCGAAGGCTCCTGGGTCTTCTCGCGCCTGAAGTCCGCCCCGGGATGCGGCGTGAGCGAGATCGTGGCGGGCGTTCTGGAACGGCTGCCGCAGGACGACCCGGCGCTCTGTGCAGACCGTCAGCGACTGGCCGAGGTCCGGCGCGAGCGCGCGGCTCGGGCCGAGCGCTTCTTCGCCGACGTCGCCAACGACAAGGGCCGGCTGAGCCACGAATTCATGCCGCAGGCCCGCGTGGAGGCAGCCATTCTCGACGTGCTGGGCACGGCCCGGTTCGACCGAATGGTGGACCTGGGTACGGGCTCCGGACGGATGCTGGCGCTGCTCGCCGACCGGGTGGGGCAGGGGGTCGGGATCGACCTGTCGACCGACATGCTGCGCGTGGCGCGCTACACGCTCTCGGATGCGGAATTCCGCCACCTCTCCGTGCAGCAGGCGGACCTGACGAAGACAGGATTGGCGGATGAGTCGGCCGACCTCGTCACTCTGCATCAAGTCCTGCACCATCTCGACCGCCCGTCCGATGCGCTGCGCGAAGCGGCGCGATTGCTCGCGCCCGGTGGGACGCTGCTCGTGGTGGACTTCGCCGAACATGACCGCGAAGAGTTCCGCGACCGCTTCGCCCATCGCCGCCTGGGGTTCGAGCCCGAAGAGGTCGCCGCGCTGCTTTCGCCGCTGCCCCTCGGTCCCGCGGCCTGCACCCGTGTCGCGGTGTCGGGCGAC
>CAYULR010000447.1:0-1523 GCA_964445685.1 uncultured Algimonas sp. | reverse complement strand
CGTCCATATCAGCCAGATGACCAACGAGCGCGGCGCGAACACGAAGGATTTCGTCAAGGAAGGCGATACGGTCTGGGTCAAGCTGATGGGCTTCGACGATCGCGGCAAGGTCCGCCTGAGCATGAAGCACGTCGACCAGGAGTCTGGCGAGGAGATCGAGGTCGAAGACCGCAAGCGCTCCAAGCGTGACGACGACGATGAGGACAGCGACGACAAGCCGCGCCGCTCCCGCCGCCGCCGTTCGCCCAAGCGCGACGACGACTAGGCTCATTTCAGGCGGCTTCCGGGCCGCCTTCCGAACCGCTTTGAAAGCCCGGCCAGACGGCCGGGCTTTTTTGCATTCCAATGCAAGAATTTGGTCTTTTTCAAGACTAGATTAACGCTTCAACTTGCGACTGTATTTCGCATTTGAATAGGTTTAAACTTCGTGCTATAAGTCATTAACAATGCGTGGTTGGGGACCCGGATGCTCTCGTTACGAGACGACATGAACAGTGTAGACCAGCAAGTGGGTCAGCGCGTGCGCCTTCACCGCAAGGCCAAAGGTTTGAGCCGTGGACAGCTCGCCGACCGCCTTAAAATCCAGTCCCGCGTCCTCCGCACCTTCGAAATGGGTACCCAGCGCATGGGCCCCAAGATGCTGCGCGATATCTGCATCCAGCTGGACGTCGCCCCCGGCGATATATTCCAACCGCTAGAGAGTCGCACGACCCCCAGCCGGCACCGTTCCGTTTCACCGCGACGGAGCGCTTCATGAGCAACATCGTCCAGCCGCTGCAGGGATTTCCCGAACGCGGGAAATGGGATGAGTTGATCAGCGAGCTCTACAGGCAATCCGACCGCGAGGCCGCGACGGAACAGCTGGAAGCCAAGCCGCGCAAACCGTTGTCCAAGCCTGAAGACATCTCCCTGCTCGACGACGTCATGGACGCGCTGCAGGACCCGGCCCAGGTCGCCCTGGCCCGCCCCGTCCTGCGCCACGCACTTAAAGAGATCGCCCGGGCCACCTTGCTGAAGGGCAACACGAAGGCCGGTTAGGAGCTAGCCCGTCGGTCGCATCCGGATCAGGCGGCCGTTTTCCTTGTCCTCCACCAGCAACAGCACGGCACCGTCCGCTTCCACGTCCACGTCGCGCACCCGGAAGGCATCGCCTTCGCGCTTGGCATCCGACAGCAGGATCACTTCCTCGCCCGTATCCGGATCGACGCGGCGCAGGTCGCCGGAGGCCAGACCCCCGACCAGCGCATGGCCGTTCCAGTCCGCAAACAGGTCACCGCGGTAGATGGCCAGGCCCGACGGCGCGATGGACGGCGTCCAGACATGGGCGGGCGCGGTGAAGCCTTTATGGTCCTCGGTCGGGCTGATGCGCGCGCCCTGATAGTCGCGTCCATAGGTAGCGACCGGCCAGCCATAGTTCGCCCCGGAGGACAGGCGGTTCAGTTCATCCCCGCCGCGCGGTCCGTGTTCGTGCTCCCACAGCTCCCCCGTCGCGGGGTCGCGCGCCAAGCCCTGCACATTGCGGG
>CAYULR010000446.1:0-1544 GCA_964445685.1 uncultured Algimonas sp. | reverse complement strand
GGGCTGGACGGCGCGCGGCAAGGTCGTCGCCCATGGCGGCTCGGCGGGCGGGCTGCTCGTCGGGGCGGCGCTGAACCAGGACCCGGGCCTGTTCGGCGCGGTCATCGGGGCCGTGCCCTTCGTGGATGTGCTCAACACGATGAGCGACGCCGACCTGCCCCTGACCCCGCCGGAATGGCCAGAGTGGGGAAACCCGCTGGAGGACGAAGAGGCGTTCCGCACGATCCTATCCTACAGCCCGTATGAGAACGTGGTCGAGGCCGACTATCCGCCTGTGCTGATCACGGGCGGGCTGACCGACCCGCGCGTGACGTACTGGGAGCCTGCGAAGTGGGCGGCGGTGCTGCGGGAAAAGCAAACGGGGGACGCGCCCGTGCTGCTGAAGATGAACATGGAGGCCGGGCACCAGGGCGAGAGCGGGCGGTACCGGTCGTTGAAGGAGACGGCGTTGGAGTATGGGTTTGCGTTGTGGGCTGTGGGGCTAAATTAATTCTTCGCTCATCCCCGCGCAGGCGGGGATCCAGGGTGTGGCAGAGCCGTGAGCTTGCGAGTCTTCCGTAAGCTGGATTCCTGCCTTCGCGGGAATGAGCGAAGGAAAGGATGAAAGCCCATTGCTCTCCCCATACCGCTCAGGCCGGCTTGACCGGCCTGTCTATTTCCCAACAGTGCGGACAAGGACGTGCTCACGCCGAGAGCTCCCCTTCGCGTCCTTTGGGGACGCGCGGCTGTCGAATATAGGTCGGCACCTGCCGCTGACGCGGCAGTCCGCTCGCTTGGGCTCGCGGCGCTTCGCTATTTTCGCCGCTAGCGAAAATTCGACTGCGTCGACCGCTCTCGCGCCCCCTTACGGGGACGCAAACCTGTGGGGCTAGATTATGTAAATTTCCCCGTCGTCCTATTCTTCTCCAACTCCTCGGACGCAATCACCCGTCCATTCATCACCCCATACACCCCCGGCGCGCAGACCTGCGCCGCGACCACTGCGCCGCCTAGGTTGAACCCCGCATCCGAGCGTCCCAGCGAGTAGGGGCGCATCGACCCCGTCAGCACAACCGTGCGGTCCTTCACCCGGTCCGCGATGTAGCGCGCCGTGAGGCCCATCGTGCCCGTGCCGTGCGTAATGACGATATGCTTTTCTTCCGCCGCCAGGATCGCGTCGACCAGCTGCTGTCGGTCCGCATCGATCATGTCGAGACTGTCGAGCGTCATGAGCTGTTGCACGCGCGGGAAGTCCGCCCGGGCCTGTTTCAGCAGCGCCGGAACGCAGGACCCGGCTTCGCGGTCGAAGACGAGCGATTCGCGGACCAGGTCGTGCACCTTGTCGATGGTGCCGCCCGTGGTGAGGATCAGAACGTCCATCTCGTGTCTCCTGAACGTAGCTTAAACGAAAGGGCAGCTGCTTTGCGAAAAGGCGGGGTCGTCTTTCGCGCCGTCCTGCCGCACCCTATATGCAAGATGTACCGAACGGGAGAAAGCCATGATGCTGACCATGATGAAAGGCAAAATTCACCGCGCGACGGTGACACAGGCCGATCTGCACTATG
>CAYULR010000445.1:0-1546 GCA_964445685.1 uncultured Algimonas sp. | reverse complement strand
ATGCGGATGTCTTCGGCGGACTCGTCCCGCACATCGGCGAGGCCCGACGCCGTCTTGCTCTCGATGATGTCGGCGAGCTTTTCGATCAGGCGGGACTTCTGGACCTGGTACGGAATCTCCGTGACCACGATCTGATACTGGCCCCGGCCGAGGTCTTCCACGGCCCATTTGGCACGGACACGGAAAGACCCTTTGCCCGTCTTGTAAGCGTTCAGGATATTGTCGCGCGGTTCCACGAGGATGCCGCCTGTCGGCAGGTCGGGACCGAAAATATGATTTTCGACCAGCGTTTCGATCCGCGCATTGGGCGTCTTGATCAGGTGCAGCGCCGCGCCGCAGATCTCGGCCACGTTATGCGGCGGAATGCTCGTCGCCATGCCCACCGCAATGCCCTGCGCGCCGTTGGCCAGCAGGTTCGGGAAACCGGCGGGGAGCACGACCGGCTCCTTGTCTTCCTCGTTGTAGGTATCCTTGAAATCGACAGCGTCCTCGTCGAGGCCTTCGAGAAGCAGCATCCCCGCAGGCGTCATCTTCGCCTCGGTGTAGCGCATCGCTGCCGGGCTATCGCCGTCGATGTTGCCGAAGTTCCCCTGCCCTTCGACCAGCGGGTAGCGGGTCGCAAATTCCTGGCTGAGCTTGACCAACGCGTCGTAGATCGACTGGTCGCCATGCGGGTGGAACTGGCCCATCACGTCGCCGACGATGCGCGCGGACTTTTTGTACGCCCCTTCCGGGTTCAGCTTCAGCTGGCGCATGGCATAGAGGATACGGCGGTGAACCGGCTTCATCCCGTCGCGCACATCCGGCAGCGCGCGCTGCGTGATGGTGGAAAGCGCATAGGCCATGTACCGGCCCGACAGAGCGCGGTCGATATGCTCCTCGATCACAGGCTTGGGCGCAGGGGCTTTAGTCTTCTTCGGGGGTTTCTTCGTTCCAGCCATGGGGAAATCTGTAAGGATTTCCAGGACGAAGGGTAGCGGAACAAACAGTGAAAGTGTGTGGGCGCGTCAGCGGTCGGCGAAGCCGGATTTTCGCGGAATGCGAAAATAGCGAAGCGCCGTGAACGTAAGTGAGCGGACTCCTGCGCAGCAGGAGGTGCCAAAATTCGTTCCGAGCACGGGGAGAGGTGCGGCCCCGGCGCTGATCCGGGGCAGGAGGGGGAAAGAGAGCCTTCCGCGAGGGAGAGGGACGCTTTTTGTGCCACTCCGGTTGAACTCACGGGTTCGGCTGGAGTGAATGATAGGTTGGAGGAAGTGGCTCGCGTTGCCTCTCTCTCGCTGGAAGGTGTTCGGAAGGTTTGCAGGCCTCTCGAACGTATCCGTTGTAGGGGCAAAATCTCGAGTGCGGATACGATTGTTCAAATTAACAGCAAGCCGCTGAAAGTCTTACAGAACCCAACCGCGATAAACGCGGACACATCTAGAAATCCAACCCAAAACTCCCGCCGATAGCCCGTCCCCGGCATTTATTGCCGGGGCCTGTCCTCACACTTCCTCACAAGCCGCGTCTTGTGTCCCAGCCCTCGACCAGACCCCGGCAACAAGTG
>CAYULR010000444.1:0-1553 GCA_964445685.1 uncultured Algimonas sp. | reverse complement strand
TCCAAGGACAG
This sequence comes from uncultured Algimonas sp., assembly GCA_964445685.1. Lineage (GTDB taxonomy): Bacteria > Pseudomonadota > Alphaproteobacteria > Caulobacterales > Maricaulaceae > Litorimonas. The sequence continues at coordinate 1,542 of CAYULR010000444.1, read as the reverse complement.
TGCGCGCGTGGCGGCCTACGGCGACGTGGACGAGACCAACAGCGCGGTCGGGATCGCGCGCCTCCATGTGGAGAACGTGGCGCTCGACCGGATGCTCGCGCGTATCCAGAACGAACTGTTCGATCTCGGCGCGGACCTCGCCACGCCGCTGCCCAAGGACGGCGAAGCGGACAGCGAATATGCGCTGCGCATCGTGGACACCCAGGTCGCGAAGATGGAAGCCGACCTCGACGCGCTGAACGACGACATGTCCGCGCTGACCAGCTTCGTTCTGCCCGGAGGCTCCGCCCCGGCGGCGCATCTGCACCTGGCGAGAACCATCGCCCGGCGGGCGGAGCGGCAGATGGTGACGCTGGCGGCCGACACGCCGGTCAACCCGCAAGCCATGGCCTACATAAACCGTCTGTCGGACTTCCTGTTCGTGGCGGCGCGCTGGTGCAATGCGCAGGGCGCGGACGATGTGCTCTGGGTTCCTGGGGCGAGCCGGTAACAACCAAACCTTCGCTCATCCCCGCGCAGGCGGGGATCCAGCATATCTGCAAGCGCAAAGCGCTTTCCACGATGTCGGGCCTGGATTCCCGCCTTCGCGGGAATGAGCGAAGAGTTAGAGCGAGAACCTCAGCTCCGCGCCAGATACTGCCGCACGCCGACCGCGATATCCGCGGGCGTCTGGTCCGGTCCGTAATATCCGGCCAGCTTTCCGTCCTTGCCCATTAGGAAGATGATGTCCTGGTGATCCACCGTGTAGTCCATCGCGCTGTCTTCCAGCGGCACCTTGCGGGCATAGACCTTGTAGGCCTCCTTGATCGCGTCGACCTGTTCCACCGTGCCGGTGAAGCCGCGCAGGCCTTCCGGGAAGCCGTTATTCGTCACGTAGACCGCCATCTGTTCGGGCGTGTCGCGTTCCGGGTCCACGCTGACCATGACGAACTGAACGGCTTCGGCCGCTTCGCCCATGCGTTCCTGCGCCGCGCCGAGCTTCTGCAGCGAGGTCGGGCAGACGTCGGGGCAGAAGGAGAAGCCAAAATAGACCAAGGTCGGCTGGCCTTCGAACTCGGCTTCGGTGACGACCGCGCCCGTTTCGTCCACCAGCGTGAAGGGGCCGCCGATCTGCGCCGTGCCCGTGCTGACCACGGTCGGCCCGGCACGGCCCGCCTCGCCTTCGGTCGCGGACGGCCCGCACGCGGCGAGGCCGGTGGCGGCAAGCAGGGAAAGGGCGAAAGTTGGAAGGCGCATAAACTGTCTCATGGCTGGATGTCGCGGGCCGCTATATAGGTCTGTCCCATGAGCCGAAAGCAAAACAGACTGCAAAACGGGCGGACCGTGTGACGCGAATAGTAGCGGACACGGTCTATGACGATGCGCCCTCCCCGCCGGGACGGCAGCTGACGGGTGCGCTGCGGCGCTACACGCTGGTCCTGCTGCGATGGGGCGCGGTGGCGGGACAGGCGGTGACGCTGCTGCTCGTGTCCCAGGTGCTGGGCTTCGACGTGGCGGTCGTCCCTTCCATGATCGCAATCGGCGCGGCAGTGATGGTGAACC
>CAYULR010000443.1:0-1554 GCA_964445685.1 uncultured Algimonas sp. | reverse complement strand
TTCTCGAACTGGCCCTGCGCATCGCGGATCTGCGTGGCGAGGCGGTTCAGTATGTCGAAGCGCACGATGCGCGGCCCCACCGCGCGGTAGCCCGCCAGGCCCAGCGCGTGCGGTCCGTAATTGTCGGACTTCAGCTCGCCTTCATTCGCGATGGAGGTGACGCCCGCGAACGGGATGAACGGCTTGCGGTCGCCGCCCGCGCCGTAGGCCAGCAGCAGCGACAGCAGACGCGCGGGCTTGGGCTTCATCAGGTCGGGCATGTAGACATTGTACTGGCCGAACACGACGCCTGCGCTGCGGATGTCGCGGCGCGCTTCGGGGCTCAGGTCGCGGACCAGCTTGCCGTGGCGGCGTCGGTCGAGCGAGCCGTGGTTTTCCAGCAGCGTGTAGGCGAAGCCCTTGCTTTCCGGCAGCACGTCGTCGCGGTCCTGCAGGGCCTTCAGCTTTTTCAGCGGTTCCAGATGGGTCTCGACCTCGGAGCGCAGGAATTCGCGCATCCGGTCTTCGGCCAGCTGGCGCAGCGCGGGATTGCCGAGCTCTCCGCCGATGATTTCCACGTCGGGCGAGAACACACTGCCGCTCTTGGCGATGCGGCCGACCGTCATGCCGCCCCACAGGATTTCGCCCGAGTCGGACAGGGTGAAGATGGCGTGCTGCCCGGACGACAGCGACGTCAGTCGGCGGTCCACTTCGGGCGTGACCGCCTTGACAGCCGCCGCTTCCAGCGCCTTCGCCTCCAGGTCGGACGCGTTCGCGTCGCGCGTGAAGGAAAGACCGTTCAAGTGACCGATCAGATGGCCGTCCACATGGACCGAACCGTCGTCTTTGATGGAGGCGTCCATGGGGGCTCCCGAGCCTATGCCTTTGAGTAGCGTGGACGTGCGACGATCGACGAACCGGGCGATAAGCCCGTCATGGAGCGCGTCGGAGAGGCGGTCTTCGACCGCGCGAGCCTCCGCCGCCCAATGCGCCGCGTCGTGCATCCAGCTGGTTTTGGAGGCGCAATAGGTCCAAGTGCGGATGTTCGCAAGCCGTGCGGACAAGGCATCGACGTCTCCGCTCACATCATCGCAGCGGGCGATCTTCCGCGACATGAAATCATTCGACAGTTTCCCGCCCCCACCGACCAGCGTACGGTAGATGTCCTGCAGCAGCCGGACATGGGCGTCGATGGTCAGGTTGCGGAAGTCCGGCACCTGGCAGACGTCCCAGAGCTGGCGGACCTGGGCCGGGACCTTGATGTTGTTCGATACGTCCGGGATCGCCATCATGCGTTCCAGCGATTGCTCGTCTTCTGCCCCCTTGATGCGGCGCAGGCGCTTGGTCGGGCGCGGCGCGTGGAGGCTTTCCACCAGGGCCGTCAGCGACGCGAAGTCGAGGTCGCTGTTCCGCCATTCCGCATAGTTCAGCATCTCGAACTCGTGCGCGACGATCCGGTCGACCAGCTCGTCCTCCATGGGTGGACAGTCGCCGGTGGTGCCGAACGTACCAGCTTGGCGGAAGCGCCCCGCGCGGCCCGCGATCTGCCCGGCTTCCATGGGTGTGAGGTAGCGG
>CAYULR010000442.1:0-1569 GCA_964445685.1 uncultured Algimonas sp. | reverse complement strand
GAGGTCCTTCCTTTTCTGGAACAGGGGGGGGAGCCAGTCTTTGGGGGGGGGGTGGTCCTGCATCAGCGTGTGCATGATGGCGTTGGTGGCGGTGCGGCCTGACAGGACGGTCAGCACGTCATCGAGGCCCGACAGGTCGAGGTCGCAGACCACCGAGTTCTGCGCCTGCTTGATCATGAAATGGCCGAGGGGCAGCTCGTCGCGCACGATCTGGAACTCGCGCTCAGACAGGCCGAATTCGTCGACCAGGTCCTTGCGGCTGGCGCGGTCGGAACCGAAGAAGATCTGGCTGGCGCATTGCTCGATGACCGTGCGGGCTATGGGGCTGTTCACCACGTCAGAGGCCGACTGCGTCCCGGCGACGATGATGCCGTTCTGCTTGCGGATGACCTTGAGCTTGTTCTTCACGAAGTCCGAGAAATAGGGGTCGGACAGGGCCTTCCAGAATTCGTCGATGAAGATCGCAATGCGCTGGCCGGTGATCAGGTTTTCGACCCGGCGCATGAGGTACATCATGATCGGGTTACGGATTTCCGGATCGTCGAGGAAGGCCGTGATGTCGAAGCCCACCAAGTCGGCATCGAAGGCGATGGTGTCTTCGGAATTGTCGAAGACCCAGCCTAGCCGTTCGTTGCTAAGCCAGCGATCAAGACGGTTGCCGATGTCTTCCGCGCCGCCGCCGAACCCCAGCATCTCGCGCAGGGCAGAGACGGTGCGGCCAGTGCGCGGCAGGTTGGACAGGCCCGTGACGGCCATCTCGATCCGCCGGATGTCCTCGGCCGAGAAGGTTGCGCGCTCACCGCCCAGCATGGATTTGACCAGCTCGACCATGAAGGCCTGGCCGTCCGCATCAAGCTCGATCGCCATGAACGGCGCGCAGCCGGTCGGGCGACCGGATTGAAAATCAAGATAGGAGCCGCCCGCGGCGCGGACGAAGATTTCGGCTCCGTAATCCTTGTCGAAGAGGACGCGCTTCGCCCCGAACTTTTCCAGCTGCGATAGCAGGAAGGTCTGCACCACCGTCTTGCCGGAGCCGGATGGGCCGCAGATGAAAGTGTGACCGAGATCGCCGACATGGAAATTGAAGTAGAAGGGGCTCCCCGCGCTGGTCTGGAGCTTGCTGACGGCATCGCCCCATTCGTTGCCGTGCCGGTGGCCGGTCGGGTAATTGTGCAGCGGCGACATGGCAGTGTAGTTGCGGCTGGTCACCATCGCGACCCGCGCCCGGTGCGCGTGGTTGCCGGGAAGCTGCGCCCAGAACTGCGGCTCAAGCCCCATGTCTTCGCGGGCGACGACAGCCCCGGATTCCGACAAGAGGTTATGCGCCTCGGCGGCGCGGGCTTTCAGCTCCTTCGCATCATCGGTCAGGACGGTCAGGGACAGGTTATGCTCGCCCATCACGAATTCGCCCGACATCAGTTCGTCGCGCGCGTCGCGCAGCCCGTCCGCCTGGGACACGGCGGGGTCATTCGCGTTGCGCAGCCGCCCTTCCTTTAGGGTCATCTGGCGCATGGCCTCGTTCTTTGCGGTGCAGCGGAAGGACTGCGTAAGGACGAAGCGGAAGGGGGC
>CAYULR010000441.1:0-1571 GCA_964445685.1 uncultured Algimonas sp. | reverse complement strand
GTCCTCGTCGGGGCGCAGGGAACAGAGGTCGGACGACAGTTCGTGTGGCAGCATCGGCTCCACCCGGTCGGGCAGGTAGACGCTGTTGCCCTTCTCCCACGCCGCCTTGTCGAGCGGGCTGCCCGGCGTGACGAAGGCGGCGACGTCCGCGATGGCGACCCAGACGGACCAGCCGCCGGGATTGTTCTCGTCCTCGTCGGGGTGGGCATAGAGCGCGTCATCGAAATCCTTGGCGTCCACCGGGTCGATGGTCAGCAGGGGCAGGTGGCGCAGATCGTCATGACCCATCTCGCCCACTTTGGGCATGACCGCTTTCTCGGCCTGTTCCACGGCGGCGGGCGGGAAGCCGAGCGGGATGTCGTTTTCGTGCAGGCTGATGAGCGACGCGGCGCGCGCGTCGTGAATGTTTCCGATGGTCTCGCGCACCTCGGCCATGCGGAGCTGGCCTTTGTTCTTGCGCGTAGACCGGAACATGACGATCGCGCCGTCTTCCAGCGTGTCCGGGACGGCATCGACGCCGTAATCGTGCCGGGCTTTCTTGGACACGGGCTGGATGCGCCACTGGTCGCGGTCGTTCTTGTAAAGCACGCCCATATGGGTCTGCGCGCCCTTGCCGAGGCGCTTCATGACGAGGCCGACGGCGGTTCCGTCCTCGCGCTCCTTGATGCGGACCAGCGCGCGGTCGCCTAGGCCCAGCGCGCCTTCGTCGCTGCGCTTGCCGCCCTTCCGGTCGCCCGGATCGCGGATCAGGATGGAGCGCTGCACGCCGCCTTTCAGCTCGCGTTCCGGATCGCCCCAGACATCGCCGTCATCGTCCACGTGCACGATGGTGACGACCATCACGCCGGGCAGGGCGTCGGCCAGGCGATACGTCTTCTCCGGCGTGTAGACGAGCGCGCCGTCATCCACGAGCTCGCGCAAGGTCTGGCGGAGCGTCCGCCGGTCGTCGCCTTTCACGCCGAGACGCCGGGCGAGGCGCTTGCGGTCGTAATGGTCGGGCCGCTCGCGGACGGCGGCAAGGATGGAATCGCGGGAGAGTGTCATTGGGGCGTTTATAACTGGTTTTATGAGTGTTGTGTGGGACTTAACGTCCGAACGGGGGAATGGTTGGAATGTGCGCAAGCGCCCATGTCCTGCCGGGTATCGGGTCCGCGGCTGAAAACTCTGTCGCGTCTTCGTCGTGCCGGGGCGGCACGGGGCGCGGGCTCCCGTCCGGCGAAGGATGGGAAAAGGGTTACCTGTTTGACGCTGGGCGGAAGCCCGCGCGCACGATGCGGTCGCTGTCGTCGCGTCGTCCTGTTCGTCTTGCGCGGTGTCCGTCGGCAGACGCACGCCGCAAGGGCAGGCATCCTGTCACGGCCTAGGACCGGGACGCGAACACGCGGCTCCCGGCTCATGTTTGGCGCTCACGCGGCCTGGGAACAGTCGCGAAGACGAAAGGTCGACGCTTCGGTCGGCTGTGCCCCACGGCGTACGAAACCGTATGGGCGCGGCGTCCATCCGCGTGGTGGGGCATTGCCCTGAGCGCTGGTGTCCCAGCTCCACGCGGACCGGTCCGGTCGCATCGGTGC
>CAYULR010000440.1:701-1621 GCA_964445685.1 uncultured Algimonas sp. | reverse complement strand
GCTGTTGTCCGGGTACATGTGCGGCTGGCCGACGCGGTATTTATAGCAACGCGCGGCGAGCGTCGGGATCTTGGCGATGATGCGGTGGATGGCCAGGTCACGGGCCTCGTCTTCGGTCGTGTGCTGGTCGTCATGGTAGAAGCCGGAGAGGGCGCCGACAGTCCCCGTCAGCATTGCCATTGGGTGAGAGTCACGACGGAAGCCATTGAAGAAGCTCTCGATCTTGTCGTGCAGCATGGTGTGGCGCGTGATGGTGTCGGAGAACTTTTTGTACTGCTTTTCGTCCGGCAGTTCGCCATTCACGAGGAGGTAGGCGACTTCGAGGAAGGTCGACTGCTCGGCCAGCTGTTCGATCGGGTAGCCGCGATACAGCAGTTGTCCTTTGCCGCCATCGATGAAGGTAATCTGGGATTCGGTCGAACAGGTGGAGGTGTATCCCGGATCGAAGGTGAAGTGGCCCGTCTGTTTGGACAGGGCGCGCACGTCGATGGCGGGTTGACCCATCGAGCCGGTGAGGATCGGGAACTCTGCGCTCTCGCCTCCCTCGACGGAGATGGTTGAAGTTCCGATTTGTTTGACTTTGTTTTCCATGACTCTCTTCGTGTTAGACCATCAGGGTCGATTTAGCCCATCAGGGACAGTGCATCTTCAATACGCGCGAGCGTTTCATCGCGACCCAGAAGGGCGAGAACTTCGTGCAGGTCGGGCGAGGGGGAACCCGCCGTCAGCGCAGCCCTGACGGGTGCGCCGATCTTGCCGAAGCCGATCTCTCGTTCCGCGATGAAGTCGGTCAGGAGCGATTGCAGCCGCTCCGCCGTCCACGCCGCGCTTTCTAAGGATTGCAGCCGCATTGTCAAAGCTTCGACCAGGGTCCAGGTTCCTTCGCGGCGCAGCGATTTCGCAGTCTTACCGGTCAACTC
>CAYULR010000440.1:0-691 GCA_964445685.1 uncultured Algimonas sp. | reverse complement strand
ACTCCAGCGGGCGGATGTCGAACAGGTAGGCCGCATTGTCGGCCAGTTCGACCAGGGTTTTGGATCTCGGCTTTAAAGTCGGCATTGCGCGGAGGACCCGCTGCGATGTTGCTTCGGACAGATCCTGCCCGCGCTTTCGGGCCAGGAAGGGCATGGCCACGCTCAAAAGCGCTTCGTCTTCCATCGCCGCGATGTGCTGCGCGTTGATGAAATCCATCTTGTCGAAGTCGAGGCGTGCCGGGGCCGAATTGATCCCATCGAGACCGAAGACGGCTGTCAGCGCCGCATCGTCCAGGAAAATCTCCTCGTCGCCATGCGCCCAGCCTAGCTTGACGAGATAGTTTCGGAGTCCCGACGGCAGGTATCCAAGGTCCCGGTAGGCCTCGACGCCAAGCGCGCCGTGGCGCTTGGAAAGCTTCTTGCCGTCCGGCCCGTGGATGAGCGGGACATGCGCCCACTCCGGCACGTCCCATCCGAGAGCTTGGTAAAGCTGTGTTTGGCGTCCAGCATTGATGAGGTGGTCGTCGCCGCGGACGACATGAGTGATGCCCATCTCGTGGTCGTCGACGACTACGGCCAGCATATAGGTCGGCGTCCCGTCGGCGCGCAGAAGCACGAGGTCGTCGAACTCCGTATTCGCCCAGGTGACTTCGCCTTGGACGTGATCGTCGATGGTGGTGCTACCGTCAGG
>CAYULR010000439.1:0-1626 GCA_964445685.1 uncultured Algimonas sp. | reverse complement strand
GTCCACAGCCACGAGCTGGCACACCAGTGGTTCGGCAATCTCGTCACGCCGGTCTGGTGGGAAGACATCTGGCTGAACGAGGCGTTCGCGACCTGGATGGGCAATAAAGGCCTGGAGCTGTGGCGTCCGGACGGCAATTTCGAGAACGTCACGCTGGGCGCATCGCTGGGCGCGATGAACATCGACAGCCTGTCCTCCACGCGCCGCGTCCGCGAACCGCTGGAGCGCTCCGAGAGCGTGATGGACCAGTTCGACGGCATCACCTACCGCAAGGGCGGCGGTGTGCTCGACATGATGGAATCCTATGTCGGCGAAGAAGCCTTCCAGCGCGGTGTGCGCCTGCACATGGACCGCTACGCCGACGATGTGGCGACGGCGAACGATTTCTTCCAGTCGATCGCGGACGGGTCGGAAAACCCGGACGTTGTCAGTGCGATGAAGAGCTTCGTGGACCAGCCGGGCCTGCCGATCGTGCAGCTCGGCACGCGCGGCGGTTTCACGCTGGAACAGAGCCGCTACGCGCCCCTGGGCTCGACCACGGACCGCTACCTGCAGACATGGGAAATCCCCGTCGTGATGAAGATCGGCGCGGGCGACCAGATCATCGAGCGCAAGGTCCTTCTGACGGCCGAAGACCTGAACGTGGACGATCTCTTCGACGGGATCGAACCGGACTGGGTCATGCCCAACGCCAACGGCGCGGGCTATTACCGGTTCAGCCTGCCCAAGGATGACTGGGCCGCGCTGATCGATAATCTGGACAAGCTCAACACGCAGGAAGCGCTCTCCGCGCAAGACAGCCTCGTGGCCGCCTTCCGGGCGGGTGAAGCGGACGCGCAGACGTTCCTGGCCGGAATGAAGGCGTTCGCCGCTCACACGGCCTATGACGTGGCGTCGGGGTCCACGCCGCTGCTGGGCTTCGTCTACAGCGAGTTCCCGGAGCTGCGCGACGGTCTGGCAGCCCATGTCAGCGACACATATGCTCGCCGCTACCGCGACGTTCGCGGCGCGGACACGGTGGAAGGCGCTCTGCTCGCCCCGCAGCTCGGGGCGCTGCTCGCACGGGTCGGCAAGGACCAGGAAGCCCGCAACTACCTCGTGCGGCAGGGCTCGCTCTATCTTGGTCTGGACGGCGACGGCGCGGCCCGCCGGGGCGAGGTTCCGACCAACATCCTGCGCAGTGCGTTCGAGGAGACCATGCGGGCGCGCGCAGACGCGGCTTTCGAGCCGCTGCTGGAGCTCGCCGCCAATGGCTCCCCGCTGGAGAAGGGCGCGGCCGTGCCCGCGCTCGGTTCTACGACGGATGCGGCGCAGGGCGAACGCCTCCGCGCGCTGGCCCTCTCCGAGGACAGCCCGCTCACCGGACGGCAGAGCCTCTCCCTGGTCTCGCGCCTGCTGGGCAACGAAGCGCAGCGCGACGCGACCTGGGCCTGGTTCACCGCCAACTTCGACGACTTCGTGACCCGCAAGGTGCCGGATGTGCGCCGGGGAACGCTGCCCAACGTGGCGGGCGTCTACTGCTCGGCGGAGGGCGCGCGGACGGTGGAGGCCCTGTTCACGGACAAGGCGTCGCTGGTTCCGGGCTACGAGCGCAGCCTCGCCCAGACGCTGGAGCGGATCGAGCTG
>CAYULR010000438.1:0-1635 GCA_964445685.1 uncultured Algimonas sp. | reverse complement strand
ACGGGCGGTCATATTCCGGCGCGGTGGAGGACAGCTTGGACAGCGGCAGATCCGCGACGGTTTCATTGCCGTGGAGGATGAGAAAGCGGTCTTCCTCAATCGTCTCGCCAACGATGGCAAAGTCGAGGTCCCACTTCTGGAAAATCGCCTTGGCTTCGGCTTCCTTCGATGGATCAAGGACCATGAGCATACGTTCCTGGCTTTCGGACAGCATCATCTCGTAGGCGCTCATGCCCTCTTCGCGCTGCGGCACGTGGTCGAGGTTCAGCGCGATGCCCACGCCGCCCTTGTCCGCCATCTCGATGGAAGAGCTCGTTAGGCCCGCCGCGCCCATGTCCTGGATGGCGATGATGGCATCAGTCGCCATCAGCTCCAGGCACGCTTCGATCAGCAGCTTTTCCGTGAACGGGTCGCCGACCTGGACGGTGGGGCGCTTCTCTTCGCTGTCATCGTCGAACTCGGCCGACGCCATGGTCGCGCCGTGGATGCCGTCGCGGCCCGTCTTGGAGCCGACATAGAAGATCGGATTCCCGACGCCCTTGGCGGCCGAGTAGAAGACATTGTCCGCGCGGGCCAAACCGACACACATGGCGTTGACCAGAATATTGCCGTTATAGCCTGCGTGGAAGTTGGTCTCCCCGCCGACGGTCGGCACGCCGACGCAGTTGCCGTAGCCGCCAATGCCCGCGACCACGCCGGAGACGAGGCTCTTCGTCTTGGGATGGTCCGGCTCGCCGAAGCGCAGCGCATTCATCAGCGCGATGGGCCGTGCGCCCATGGTGAAGACGTCGCGCATGATGCCGCCCACGCCCGTCGCCGCGCCCTGATAGGGCTCGATGAAGCTGGGGTGGTTGTGGCTTTCCATCTTGAAGATGATCGCGTCGCCGTCGCCAATGTCGATGACGCCCGCATTCTCACCCGGACCCTGGATGACACGCTCACCCGACGTCAGGAACTTCGACAAGTGACGGCGCGACGACTTGTAGGAACAATGCTCGCTCCACATCACGGAGAAGATGCCCAACTCCGTGAGGTTCGGCGCACGCCCCAGACGGTCGAGCACGATCTCGTACTCGCTCTCCGACAGGCCGTGCTCGGCGACGACTTCCGGTGTGATCTCGCTGGCGGACATCAGAGCGTTCCCAGGATGGATTTGAACAGGGCCGCGCCGTCCGTGCCGCCGTGGGCCGGGTCGATGGCGCGTTCCGGGTGGGGCATCATGCCCAGGACGTTGCCCCCAGCGTTCACAATGCCGGCAATGTCGTTGCGCGAGCCGTTGGGGTTCTGGCTGTAGCGGAAGACGACCTGCCCGCCGCCTTCGACGCGGCGTAGCGTCTCGTCGTCGGCGAAGTAGTTGCCGTCATGGTGCGCGACGGGAATGTCGATCTCGTTGCGCGCATCGTATTCCGACGTGAAGCGCGTCTGCGCGTTGGCGAGGCGCAGGCGGCTGACGCGGCAGACGAATTTCTGGCTGGCGTTTCGCATCAGCGCGCCGGGCAGCATCCCGGCTTCGGTCAGGATCTGGAAGCCGTTGCAAATGCCCAGAACGGGCAGTCCGGCCTCGGCCTTCTTCTTCAGATCCTGCACGACCGGGGAGTTGGCGGCGATGGCGCCGGAGCGCAGATAGTCGCCGTA
>CAYULR010000437.1:0-1644 GCA_964445685.1 uncultured Algimonas sp. | reverse complement strand
ACCAAAGGCGATTGCATCCTCAATATGGATGATGTGCTGAATGGCGTGGACGCTGGTGGCATGGTGCTGATTCTGCGTGACCCGGTGCGGTCGCAGGTCCAGATTACCGCATTGGCTCAAAAGTATGGCCGCGATCTCTATTTGGGTTTGGCTCCATATTACGACGGCTGGGACGAAGACCGCTTCCGTATCATCGCGCAGCTCGCGGAGCGGTCCGCCCTTCCCTTGGTTACGCTTGGCAATGTCCTCATGCATAGCTCGCGTCGCCGTCTTCTTGCCGATGTCCTGTCGGCCATCCGTCTGGGATGCACGGTGGACGAGCTCGGCGGACATGCCTTGCTCAACGCGGAGCGCCGTCTGCGCTCCGAGCTGGAGATACGGCGCATCTTCCGGGGCTATGATGAGGCCGTACGAAACACGCTGCGGATCGTCGAGGCCTGCACGTTCCGGCTCGGCGAGTTGAGCTACGACTATCCGGACGAGGTTTTGAACGGCGTGGACCCCGACACGCGCCTCCGCCAGCTCACGGAGGAGGGCCTGCGCTGGCGCTATCCCGGCGGCGTGCCCCTCGAATATCGCGCGCTTGTCGAGAAGGAACTCGCGCTGGTCCAGAAGCTCTCCTACGCACCCTACTTTCTGACCGTTCAGGACATCGTGTCCTATGCGCGCGGACAAGGCATCGAGTGCCAAGGCCGAGGCTCGGCCGCCAATTCTGTGGTCTGCTACGCGCTGGGCATCACGCAGGCCGGACCCGAGGTCTTCGGCATGGTGTTCGAGCGGTTCATTTCCGAAGTCCGGGACGAACCGCCTGATATTGACGTGGACTTCGAGCATGAGCGCCGAGAGGAGGTGATTCAATACATCTTCCGCAAATACGGCCGTCATCGCGCAGCCATCTGCTCGACCGTGCGGCACTTCCGGTCGCGTTCGGCTTTGGGTGAGGTCGGCAAGGTGCTGGGCCTGTCCGAGGATAGCGTCACGGCTTTCACCTCCAAGCTGTGGGGCTGGCGCGACGGGCAAATTACGGAGGAGCGGGCGCAGGCGGCCGGGCTGAATGTCACGTCCCGGCGCATCCAGTTGACGCTTGAGATTGCCCGCGACCTGATCGGGTTTCCGCGCCATCTGTCCCAGCACACAGGCGGGTTCGTTATCACGAACGGTCGCCTTGATGAGCTATGTCCCATCGAGAATTGCGCGATGGAAGACCGGACTATTATCGAGTGGGACAAGAACGATGTCGATGTCATGGGGATGATGAAGATCGACGTGCTGGCGCTGGGGATGTTGACCTGTGTCCGCAAGGCATTCGACCTCATCAGACAGTGGTTCGGCATCGACCTCACCATGGCGAACTGTCCGCAGGAGGACCCGGCCGTCTATGGAATGGTTGGGCGAGCGGACACGGAAGGAACTTTCCAGATCGAAAGTCGGGCACAGAGGCAGAGTCTTCCGAAGACGATGCCAAAGACATTTTACGACCTGATTGTTCAGGTTGCCCTTATCCGACCCGGTCCGATCCAAGGCGATATGGTCCATCCCTATTTGCGCAGGCGTAACGGGGAGGAACCGATCAGCTACCCTGCCCCCGCCGCACCCCATGACCCGAAAGAACTCAAGAATATTCTGGGCCGCACCTTGGGTGTC
>CAYULR010000436.1:0-1648 GCA_964445685.1 uncultured Algimonas sp. | reverse complement strand
CCGGGTCGCGGGCAATATAGCTGTGCTTCACGATGGGCATGGTGATGCCGACAATGTCGACTTCCTGGAACGCGTCCGTGCCCATCAGGTCGGACGGCACCTGGCCCGTGATGAAGACGACCGGAACGCTGTCGAGGTAGGCGTCCGCGATGGCGGTGACGAGGTTCGTCGCGCCCGGCCCGGACGTCGCCAGCACGGTCCCGGTCTTTCCGGTCGCGCGCGCATAGCCGATCCCCGCCATGCCGCAGCCCTGTTCGTGGCGGCAGAGGATGTGCGTGAGGCTCGTCTTTGGCAGCACGTCGTAGACGGGCATGATCGCGCCGCCCGGATAGCCGAAGATGATGTCCACGCCCTCGCGCTCGATCGCTTCGAGCAGGAGCAGCGCGCCGGATTTCGGCTCGCGGTCGGAATAGACTTCCGTGGCCTGCTTTTCGAATTTTGTGGCTGTGGTCATGGTGTGGTCTCGCCTTGCGAGGCTTGTTTGAAAGCACCCCTTCCGTCAGCGCTTCGCGCTGCCACGCCATGTGCGTCGCGCGCCGCAAGCGCGCTTTGGCACAAACCCCTCAAGGGGAAGGAATGGTTTTGCTCCCCCTTGAGGGGGGAGCTGGCCGCGAAGCGGTCTGAGGGGGTGAAGCGGCTAGCCATGAGGGCTAATTCACATCCTTATCGACGATCTTGTTCGCCGCGATCCAGGGCATCAGCTCGCGCAGCTTGCCGCCGACTTGCTCGATGGAATGCGCCTCGTTGTTGCGGCGGCGCGCCGTCATGCTGGGATAGCCCATCGCCCCTTCGAGGATGAATTCTTTCGCGTACGACCCGTCCTGAATGTCCTTCAGGCACTTCCGCATCGCTTCGCGCGAGCTCTCGTTCACCACGCGCTCGCCGGTCACATACTCCCCGAACTCCGCATTGTTGGAGATGGAATAGTTCATGTTGGCGATGCCGCCTTCGTAGATCAGGTCCACGATCAGTTTGGTCTCGTGCAGGCACTCGAAATAGGCCAGCTCCGGCGGGTAGCCGCCTTCGACCAGCGTCTCGTAGCCCATCTTGATCAGCTCCACGATACCGCCGCAGAGCACGGCCTGCTCGCCGAACAGGTCGGTCTCGGTCTCGTCTTTGAAGGTGGTGTGGATGATGGCCGTGCGGCCGCCACCGATGGCCGACGCGTAGGACTTGGCCGTCTCCAGCGCCGCGCCGCCATTGGCGTCTTGCGCAACGGCGATGAGGTCCGGAATGCCGCGACCGTTCTCGAACTCGTTACGGACCGTGTGGCCGGGGGCCTTGGGCGCGACCATGATCACGTCGAGGTCGCGGCGCGGCACGATCTGGCCGTAATGGATGGCGAAGCCGTGACCAAAGGCCAGCGTCGCGCCCTCTTTGATGTTGGGCTCGATGTCCTCGCGGTAGATCTTGGACTGCCACTCGTCGGGCGTCAGCACCATGACCACGTCTGCGCCCTTCACGGCATCCGCCGTGGCGTGGCTCTCCAGGCCGTCTGCCTTGACCTTCTTGTTGGTCGCGGAGGTGGGCTTCAGGCCGACGACGACGTCCACGCCGCTATCCTTCAGGTTCAGCGCATGGGCGCGGCCTTGGGAGCCGTAGCCCAGCACGGCGACGCGCTTGCTCTTGATGATGGAGAGGTCGCAGT
>CAYULR010000435.1:0-1654 GCA_964445685.1 uncultured Algimonas sp. | reverse complement strand
AATCTCCGCCGTCCCGGCGCTAACCCTCGTCTCACGTTCCGACCGACTGCTGTGCCCTAACGGACCGGCTCGCGGAAAACGCAAGCGACGAGATACCGCCTTGGACATCTTCCGCCTGGCTACGCCCGACGACGCTGACGCCATCACCGCCTTCACCAGCGCCGCCGAACCCGGCCTGACCACCGTACCGCGCACCCGCGAACGGGTGGATGCCTATATCGGTGCCTCGCAGCGGTTCCTGGCCAGTGGCGATGCGTCCGACGAAGCCGCGAACCGCCTGCTTTTCGTGGTGGAGCGCGACGGCGCGGTGCAGGGCATTTCCGGCATCATTCCGAAGCTCGGCCTCGACCGTCCCTTCTATTCGTTCAAGCGCTCCCGCCACGCGCGGCGCTCCTCGCAGCTGGACCTGCGCGTCGAGTACGAGACGCTGCAGCTCACGACCGACTTTGACGGCTGGAGCGAGCTGGCGTCGATCTACCTCGCGCCCGAAGCGCGCGGGCGCGGCGTGGCGCGGCTGCTGTCTCTCGGGCGGCTTTGCTTCGTCGACAGCCACCGCGAGCTGTTCGACGGAAAGCTGATGGCGGACATTCGCGGCTGGGTGGACGGACGCGGCGTCAGCCCGTTCTGGGAGCATTTGACCAGCAAGTTCATCGATACGGATTTCGATATCGCCGACCGGTTGTCCGCCAGCGACGGGCGCTTCATCATGGAGCTGCTGCCCTCGCTCCCCATCCTGATGAACCTGCTGCCCGACGCGGCGCGCATCTGTGCCGGACGTCCGCACGACATCTCGCGTGGTGCGATGAACCTGCTGATGGGCGCGGGGTTCGAGGAGACGGAGCTCTGCGATATTTTCGACGGCGGTCCCGCCATCCAGTGCCGCGTCAGCCAGACCCTGATCGCGCAGACCTCGCGCAGCGTCTCTTTCCACGGCAGCAGAACGCAGCGCGTGCTGGCCTACCGGGGCGAGGGCGCGGACTTCCAAGCCACGCTGACGATGGGCGACATCTCCGCCGGTACCCTGGCCGAAGAAGCCAGACCCTTCGGGGCCGAGAAGCTGGCCCTGGCCGAAGAGAGACGCACCTGATGAGCACGCGCGAAATGAACTTCGACGGGCTTGTCGGCCCGACGCACAACTATGCGGGGCTGAGCCGGGGCAACATCGCGTCGGCGCACCATAAAGGCCGCGTGTCCAACCCGCGCGCCGCCGCGCTGCAGGGCCTCGACAAGATGGAACGGCTGATCGATCTCGGCCTGCCGCAAGGCGTGATCCCGCCGCATGACGGGCCGCGCACGACCGTGCTGCGCGCGCTCGGATTTGCGGGGACGGACGCGCAAATGGTCGAGGCGGCCTACAAGGCCAATCCCGCCCTGCTGGCCAATGTCTCTTCCGCCTCCTCCATGTGGACGGCGAATGCGGCGACCGTGTCGCCTGCGGCCGACACGGCGGATGGCCGGGTCCACTTCACGCCCGCCAACCTGATCTCCATGCCGCACCGCGCGCTGGAACACGGGCTGACGACGCGCATCCTACGCCGTATCTTTTCAGACCAGGCACACTTCGCTGTCCACGACGCGCTACCCATGAATCCGATGCTGGGCGACGAAGGCGCGGCGAACCACAATCGCTTCTGCAAGGGCCACGGCGAGGCGG
>CAYULR010000434.1:0-1666 GCA_964445685.1 uncultured Algimonas sp. | reverse complement strand
CCGAACCTGTAAGTTCAACCGGAGTGGCACACAAAAAGCGTTCCTCCCTCGCGGAGGCTCTCTTTTTCCCCTCCCGCCCCGGCAAAGCCCCGGGGTCGCACATCTCCCCCTGCGCGAAGCACACTCTGGCACCTCCTGCTGCGCAGTCGTCCGCTCGTAGCACTCGCGGCGCTTCGCTATTTTTGATTATCAATCAAAAATTCCCGGCCTAGTCGGCCGAGACCACTTCCGCGCCCAGTCCGCGCATGTCCCTGAAAAAGCCCGGATAGCTCGTCGCGATCATGGACGCGTCGTCCACGCTGACCGCCGCTTCCGCCACCAAGCCCAACACCAGCGCGCTCATCGCGATGCGGTGGTCGTGCCGGGCCTCGACCGTGCCGCCGCCCGGCACAGTCCCGCCGCTCACCGTCATGCCGTCCTCGCGCTCCTCCACGCTCACGCCGTTGCGGCGCAGCAGAGCGACGGTGGCGTCGATGCGGTCGCTTTCCTTGACGCGCAGTTCTTGGATGCCGTTCATCACCGTTTCGCCGTCCGCAACGGCTGCCGCCACGGCCAGGACGGGATATTCGTCGATCATGTCGGCGGCGCGGTCCGGGTCGATGACGGCGCCGTGCAGCGCGGACGCCCGTACCCGCAGATCCGCGACGCGTTCGCCGCCGCCGACCTCGCGCTCGTCCTCCAGCGTGATATCGCCGCCCATGGCGCGCAACGCGTCGATCAACGCGGTGCGGCGCGGGTTCATCATCACGCCGCCGATCGTCACGTCGGAACCTGGAACGATGAGCGCGGCGACCATGGCGAAGGCGGCGCTGCTCGGATCGCCGGGCACGTCCACATGGGTCGCGCGCAGCCGTGCCGGTCCCTCGACCGAGACGGCGAGCCCGTCACGCTCCACGCTAACGCCAAAAGCCTCGAGCATGTTCTCCGTGTGGTCTCGCGTGGGCTTGATCTCGCGCACGGTCGTGCGGCCCTGCGCGCCGAGTCCCGCCAGCAGCAGGCAGCTCTTCACCTGCGCGGACGCCTTGGGCGGGCTGTAGTCGGTGGCGGCGAGCGGTTTTCCGTCAAGCAAAGGCGAACGCAACGTGCAGGGCAGCCGCCCACCCTCTTGCGCGGTGGCGCTCACACCCATCTCGCGCAGCGGGTCCAGCACGCGGTTCATGGGCCGGGACCGCAGGCTCTCATCGCCCGTGAAGACCGCCTCCACCGGATGCGCCGCCGCCGCGCCCATGATTAGTCGCACGCCCGTGCCCGCATTGCCGCAATCCACGTCACCTTCCGGGCTGCGCAGTCCGGCCGCGCCGACACCGTCCACGGTCCACGCGCCCTCGCCCGTGCGAGTGACCGTCGCGCCCAGGGCGCGCATCGCGTCCGCCGTGGACAGGATGTCCGCGCCTTCGAGCAATCCCGTTACCGTCGTGCGCCCCTCGGCCAATGCGCCGAGGATGAGAGAGCGGTGCGAAATCGACTTGTCGCCCGGCGCTTCGATGCGCCCGCGAAGGGCGCCGCTCTTGCGGCTGGAGGCGGGACTTGATGCTGTCACGTTACGGGTCCATGTCTGCGCGTGAGCCCCCGCATGTTGACAGGGGCAGGCGGACGATTAAAGACCCGCCAGTTCCATTACAGCGTGGGCCGTAGGCGCGACTGTTCCGAACCGCAAGACGGGACG
>CAYULR010000433.1:0-1675 GCA_964445685.1 uncultured Algimonas sp. | reverse complement strand
GCCGTACCCCTTCTAGGTTATTGAAACACATAGAAAATATAGCCTTGGGGCCGCCCATCCCCGGTGCGCCATTTCCCTCAAATTCAGAATAAGCCTCCACGCGCCGCGCGGCAGTTCGTCCTGCGCGCACGTCAACAAAAAACCCGCGCCGGTCAGGCGCGGGTCGGAGGTTGGGGTTTGCAGCCGGGCCTACTCGGCCGGGTCGGTGCCGAATTCGGCTTGGATGACGACTTTGACGTCGTCGCCGAGGCTGCGGCCGCTGAGGTAGTCCATGCCGAAGTCGGTGCGGTCCAGCGTGGTGGTGGCGGAGAAGCCCAGCATGGGGCGGCCGGAGAAGGGGTGCTGTTCGAGGGCGCCGTTGAAGGTCACGTCCAGCGTGACGGGGCGCGTGACGCCCAGCATCGTCAGGTCGCCCGTGACGTTGGCGGTTTCCGCGCCCGTCATGTCGATGTCGGTCGAGGTGAAGGTGATGTCGGGGAAGGCGCCGCTATTGAGGAAGTTGGCGTCGCCGCTGACCTTGGCGTCGAAATCCTCGCGGTCCGTATAGGGGTAGCCCGTGGCGACGGAGGTGGGGTCGATGGCGACCGTCAGCGAGGCGGCTTCCGGATCATTCGGGTCGATGTCCAGCACGGCTTCGAACCCGTTGAAGCGGCCCGTATATTCGGACAGGCCGAGATGGTTCACGCTCCAGATGATGGAGGAGTGGCTGAGGTCCGTGACGTAGGTCCCGGCGGGCAGGTTCAGCGCCGGCGTCTGGATGTCCGCCGGGGCGGTCGTCTCGGCCGAGGCTTGCGGCGCGGGAGCCGGAGCCGGCGCTTCGGCGGAGTCTGATGAGTTTGAGGAGTCTGCGGAGGCTGCGCTGCAGGCGCAGAGAAGGGCGAAGGCCGGGACGGCGGCGAGGGATTTGAAGGTCGGGCGCATGAAAGGCTCCTGGCTGGTGTCGGTTATCTGGGTACGGTTTGTCGCAGGTCCGGGTTTTGACCGGCGGAAGGCGGAGGTCTTCGTTTGTGCGGTGGGTGTGGCGACATCAAGGCCGCTTTGGGCAACTCATCGTTGCCGCGCCCGCAACTCCGTCGACACGGTGACGCTGAAACCGACATCCGCCTCGTCCGAGTAGGATTGCCCGACGCCGAAATCGCGGCGGTCCAGCGTGACGGACCCGGCCATGACGGCCGTGCCGTCCTGCACATCCAGCGTGAAGGGCAGGCGCACGGGCGCGGAGACACCGCGCAAGGACAAGGTCCCCTCCGCCACATAGGCCCCGCCCTCGCGCAATATGTCCGCGTCGAACACGGCCTCGGGGAAGCCAGACGCGTCCAGGAAGTCCGGACCCATGGCATCGGAAGAAACGGAGCCGAGCGAGAGCGATCCCGTATCGACGCGCACCGTGACGGTCCCGGCCTGGCCGGACGCGGCGGTCTCGTCGAATTCGATGACGGCGTCCCAGTCGGCGAAGCGCCCCGTCACGCTCTGCCCCATCTGCAACACCTCGATGGACAGCGTCCCGTCTTCGACGATCCAGTTCCCAGCCGGTGCCGCCGTGTCCTGCACGCGCTCCGTCGGGGCCACGAGGCTGCGGCCCGCCAACAGGCCGATGCCGAGCGCCCCGGCCCAGATGAGCGCCGCCATCAGGACGGGCAGGGCGCTGGCTTTTTCCTTGGGCAATGCTCCGGGA
>CAYULR010000432.1:0-1689 GCA_964445685.1 uncultured Algimonas sp. | reverse complement strand
GCCCGGACATCTCGTCCAACCAAGTCGAAGAATTCATGCAGAACCTCGCCTCCCGCATCGAGCAGCTCGGTGCGACCGTTGAAGGTGCCGAATATTGGGGTCTGCGCAACCTTGCCTACCGCATGAACAAGAACCGCAAGGCGCACTACTCCTTGCTGAAAGTGAACTCCGAGCCGGGTCTGCTGCACGAGATCGAGCGCCAGCACCGCATCAACGAAGACGTGCTGCGCTACATGACGATCGCCGTCGAAGAGTTCAATGACGACCCGTCGCCGATCCTGAAGAAGCGCGAAGAGCGCAAGCGCCGCGACCGCAACTAGGGAGACGATACAATGGCAAAACAAGACATCCGCATCGAGAACCTGCCGAGCCGGACCCCGTTCCGCCGCCGCCGCAAGGTTTGCCCCTTCTCCGGCGAAAACGGCCTGAAGATCGATTACAAAGACCCCAAGATGCTGCAGCGCTACATGTCCGAAAAGGGCAAGATCGCACCGGCCCGCATCACGGCCGTCTCCCACAAGAAACAGCGCGAGCTGGCGAAGGCGATCAAACGCGCCCGCTTCCTCGGCCTGCTGCCCTATGAGGTGAAATAGTCATGGACGTCATCCTTCTCGAACGCGTCGAAAAGCTCGGCGAAATGGGCGACGTGGTTTCCGTGAAACCCGGCTTCGCCCGCAACTTCCTCATCCCGCAGGACAAAGCCCTGCGCGCGACCAAGGCCAACAAGATCCGTTTCGAAGCGGAACGCGAATATCTCGAGCAGCGTAACGCTGAGAACCGCGAAAAGGCCTCCCGCGACGGCGAGGACATCAAGGACACGCAAATCGTCACGATCCGCCGCGCCGGCGACACGGGCCAGCTCTACGGCTCCGTCTCGGTCCGCGACATCTACGAAGCGCTGATGGTCAAGGACATCTCGGTCAACCGGAACCAGATCATCGTCGAACAGCCCATCAAGACGCTGGGCATCCACGACGTCATGATCCGCCTGCACGCTGAAGTGTCCGTGCCGATCACGGTGAACGTCGCCCGCTCCGAGGACGAGGCCGAGCGCCAAGCCAAGGGTGAGGACGTCATCGCGACGCAGATGGCCGCCGAACGCGCCGACGCCGAAGAAGCCGCCCAGGAGCGAGCCGAAATCGCCGCCGAAATGTTCGAAGGCGGTGAAGCCCCGGACGCCGTGGCCGACGAGACCGTTTCCGAAGGCGACGCCTCTGCCGCACAGCCGACCGAAGCCGACCTCTCCCGCGCCGCCCACGCAGAGCCGACCGAAGCGCCTGCCCCAGCCGCCGAAGCCGGAATCGCCACAGGCGAAGAAGAGTAGGGCTTCCCTCTCTGATGAGTTTGAAAAGCCCGCCGTCTCGGCGGGCTTTTTTGTTGGGAGGATGGCCGATGCTGGGGCATCGGCTTTTTTTGTTTGGGGCTCCCTCTAATTCTTCGCTCCTTCCCGCGTACGCGGGAATCCAGTGGAGGCGTGAGAGTGCAGACGTGCGGAAGGGTCGTGTGTCTGTGAGGTGGCTGACACCCAGGCCTTGCTCTCCTTCTTCACCGAAGTCCCCGACTGGATCCCCGCGTTCGCGAGGATGAGCGAAGGGGAAGGAAGTAATGTTGCGGGTCTTTCCATACGTCGTCCCCGGCACTTGTTGCCGGGGTCTGGTCGAGGGCTGGGACACAAGACGCGGCTTGTGA
>CAYULR010000431.1:0-1695 GCA_964445685.1 uncultured Algimonas sp. | reverse complement strand
GTCATCATCATCGTCATCGTCGTCATCATCATCGTCGTCGTCACGCCGGGCGTTTTCATCCAACGTCTTCAGATAGTTCTTCGCAAGTTCGTATTCGAGGTCTTCGACGCGCGTCATCGCCCTGCGGCATTCCTGCGTGTCGCCTTGGGTGAGGACTTCATGATCCGGAAGGAAACGTCCTCTTTCATCGTCCTTTTCGTTATCGACCGCACCATCTGTGAGGAAAACCACATAGCGGTCGCGGCTGCCTTCCGTGTCGTTGGCGTCAATCTGTTCTCGGACGGCCATCTCGATGGCTTCGGACGGGACGCTGCCTTCGGACACGCCCAGAAACGCCATGCCGTCCAGCACGTTGGCCGTCCCGGGCTCCAGCGCCACGGTCTCTCCGTCCACCTGGCCCCAGTTGAAGGGGTAGAGCCCCGTACTGAACTGGGTCGCGGCAGCGGCTTCGCCCCCATACTGGTTTGCGATGGCCGTGAACGTATCCGACAGGGCGGCCTTCACCGACGCAAGGCGGGTCCCCGTATCGAAACGGTCGTTCATGGATTCGGACAGATCGAGCACGACGGAGACGGACAGGGCGGACTGCGCGGCGGAGCCTCTCGTCTCTTCGGCAAGTGACGAGGTCGTCACGCGGCGCGCATCGGCGCCCAGGACACCCGCGAACAGAAGCGGGATTTCACCGCTGAGCGCGACATGGACCTGCTTTCCGCCGCCCCTCACCTCGATCGTTTCCTCGATCGCCGTCACGCCGTCCAGCTTTCCCGCGTGATCGCGGATGACGGCCTTGGCGATATCCTTGCGTTTCTGGGTGGACAGCCCTTCCGGCAGCGTGGCCGCCAGGGCGGCCGCGTCGGTGATGGATTGGAACGAAGCCTTGGACGAGAACATGCGCGTCCCGTCCAGGGAGGCCCCCACGGCCGTGGCGAGCATCAGCCCGACCACGCTTGTCGTAATGGAAAGATTGCCCGCCGTTGACCGGCGAAAGCGTGTGGGGAGGCGCTTCGTCATGCGCACAGGTTAATTTCAACGCGTTTTAATTCCCCTTAGAAGGACGGTTAACGCGCTTCCGCAAATTGCGTGATGTTGAAACGTGAACGATTTCGGGGGCGGAAGATGCCCCCGAACGTCGGACAGTCCGTCCTAGCCGGCTTTCTCGGTCGGCGGCTCCGCGTAGATCAGCAGCGGCAGGGCATCGCCCTCGCCTTCGACGACATCGTCATTGATGACGACTTCCGTGACGCCTTCATAGGACGGCAGGTCGTACATGCTGTCAAGCAGGATGCCCTCCATGATGGAGCGCAGGCCCCGTGCGCCCGTTTTGCGCGTCAGCGCCTTCTTGGCGATCGCCTTCAGCGCATCGTCGGTGAAGGTCAGCTGCACCTCCTCCATGGCGAAGAGCGTCTGGTACTGCTTGACCAGCGCGTTCTTAGGCTCGGTCAGGATGGTGCCCAGCGCTTCCTCGTCCAGATCCGTCAGCGTCGCGATGACGGGCAGACGGCCGATGAATTCGGGGATGAGGCCGAACTTGGTCAGGGCTTCCGGCTGCACGCCGCGCAGAATCTCGCCCACGCTGCGCTCGTCATCGTCTTTGACCGCACCGCCGAAGCCGATGCTAGCCTGGTCGCCGCGGTTGGCGATGACCTTGTCCAGCCCTGCGAACGCGCCGCCGACCACGAACAGGATGTTGGTCGT
>CAYULR010000430.1:0-1710 GCA_964445685.1 uncultured Algimonas sp. | reverse complement strand
AAGGTGAAGTTGGTCGTGATGTCCAGTTCCGCATAGGCCACGGTCTACAGGCCCTCTGCCAGCAAGAGGTCCAAGCGCGGCTCGTGCAAGAACTCCCCGCACAGATACCAGCCCTCGTCGGGATGTCGTGGAAAATACATCAGCCAGAACAGGCGCGGTGTCCCGGCCTGTCCCGTGGCGCTCACCCGCCAATAGTCTCTCAAGCGGGCGTCAGCGGCGTGGTGCGGGATGTCCCAGGCAAAGGGTGCGACCCGCTCCGGTCCTTTTACCGTGACAGTGTGGAAATCCTCGCCTTTGTAGCGAAACGTCTGTGGTGGACGGCCCTCGCAGACAACGTGCAGTCGATATGGCGCGCATACGATCTCGGGGCGAGGATAGGTCCGGCTTTCCGCGCTTCTCTTCTCCTGAAGGTCCGTGACGGCTGCAAACCCGATCTCTCGCTCCGGCGCATGGTCCGGTCCAGCCATCGGTCTCACGATCCGGTCAAACCCGAGGCGGTTGCCAAGCGTGGTCAGTGTTTGGGAGACCGCTTCGCGGCTGGCTTCCGCAGCATCACCAGCCTGCATCTGCGTTTCGCAGAAGATCTCTGCATGGTCGGCGACAAGCCTGAACCATTCCGCCCCGAAGTCGAGGCGCAGAGCATCTATGGGACGAGCAAATTGGCGTAGAATAGGTTCAACGGACCGGCAGGGTGTCGCAAAGCCAATGGACAGCTCGTGCGTGGCCCCATCCACGCACCTTAAAAACAGCGTAAAGCCTCGCGCTCCGTAGCCACGTTCGTGCAATCGCGCGCAGACCCGTTCGGCCAATCGTTCCAGAACCGCCGTGACAGCGTCCACGCGGGCAATCTCCTCTGGCAAAGTCATGCGGGCTGCAAACATAGGCGGCGCGGCGGATGGGATAACCGGGTCGAACTGACGTCCGAATATCTCGTCCAGCGCCGTCGGCACTCGAACCGAAAATCTCCGGGCCAGTTCCGACGACTTGAACCGGGAAAGCTCACCGATAGTCTCCACACCGATACGGCGTAGGTCAGTTTCAACCTCGGCCGTTAGGTCGAGCGCCGCAGTCGGGAGCGACGCTACTGCTATGCGTTCGCGCTCCGAATCGCTGACGACGATGTCCATGCCCCCGAAGCGGGCGAAGCCCCGCGCGGCCCGGCGTGTATTGGCGATCGCGAGACGGACCGTCATGTGCAGGTCCAGGGCATCCTGCCGGACCTGCTGCGCGAAGGAGGCTTCGCCCCCGAACAGGTGTGCGCAGCCCGTCACGTCGAGCGTCAATCCGTCTGGCGCGTCCACCGCGACCCTCGGGCTGTAGCGGTCTGCCCAGATGTGGAGCGCGGAAAGAAGCCGGGCCTCCCGCACGGTATCTGCTTGCTCGGTCAGCAAGTCAGGACAGATCGCATAGGCATCAGTGACAGACACACCAGGACGAACACCGGCCTCAAGGGCTGCCACATTAGCGCACAGAACCTGCTCGGCATTGCCCTGCGATCGGATGACGGCGAATGGCCCCCAAAGGCGGGCATCATCGCGACGCGCCCATCGGTCCAGCGGCAGTTGCGGAAAGTGGAGCGAGAGGAGCCGTTTGGAATGTGAAGGCGTCATGCGAGGGTGTCGGAGAGGAGGGAAGAAGGTCGGACGGGTGGGAAAAGCGCGCGGATGGTCTGGAGTGGACGGCCCAGCTCTGCGGGGGCGTCCGCCGCGC
>CAYULR010000429.1:0-1713 GCA_964445685.1 uncultured Algimonas sp. | reverse complement strand
TGGTCGGTTGACTTGGAGTTCCGGCCTAATTGGCATCGCGGTTCAAAATTGACATGATCCTAGTGCCTATGTTCGAGTTCTTGAACCTGACTGAAAAGGACTGGTTTCGCATTACACGGTCGTAGGTATGTCGAGGTGACAGGCCAGCCTTTAAAAGCTGTTCGACTTCCGGTTCCGATACGTCTGCCCCGTCACTCCGCAACTCCCGGACGACCACGGCGCACCGCATGATGTGCAGCTTCCGCGTCAGCTCGAGGTCTTCGGATCTCATCGGATAAGATACTTGTAAAAATGACTCTCGACGGTCGCGAGCTGGCGCTTGTAACCGTCCTTGTTGTCCGGCGAAGACTGATCGTAGATCCGAACGAAGAACCGGCATTGGTTAGCAACGCTCCAGTCGAAGATTGCACGGGTCTGTCGGAGGAAGTCGTTTCGGCTAAGCTCGGTGTCAAGAGTTGGTTCCCGGACGCCGGACTGGAAGAGCGACTGGTCCTGACCCTCACGCGCGTCTCCCGCTGACACCTGCACACCTTCGTCCAAAATAGTGACGTTGTAGATGTAGTGTGGTTTTCGCGGATCGAGCATTGTCGCCCAGCACGGCGGATAGACAAGACCGCGCCCTTCTGAGAGTTCGGTCAGTGTGTCGTTTAGCCCGGCATTCGTCCGCTGAAGTCGGGCGACCATTGCCTTCGCTTGATCCAGTGTCTCGGGTTCGCTCTCTGGTGCAAAGGAAGCGCGGGTCGGAGGGCAAGTCCGAAGTGCATCGGTGGCCGATGCATCCACAAAGTCACTCTCCAGTAAGGCTTTTAGGGTTTCAATATTCCCGCAAACATCCTCGTACTCCGATGCAATGAGCTGGGCGTCCGACATCTCCGCCAAGCGAGATTTAAGTGCTTCTGGGTCGTCCACATCGACACCGTCTTCGCGCAAACGTTCGCGCAGCGCCGCAAAATCGGACAGTGTTGCAATCATGGTGTCCGCGTTCGGCAAGGCTTCGCGAACCTCAGCATAACTCTCCAATCGAGACGCGATCTCGACTACGCTGGATTGCATCTCTTTAACGGATGCCGCAGGAAGATTCGCCTCCTCAATAACCTCTTTGATCGGCTCCCATTTTTCTTCTTCAAGACCAAGTAAGTAGGCAAACACCAGAAGAAGGAGAAAGAGGATCAAAAGGAAGATCTCGGCAAGCGTGAGACCAAGTACCAAACCCCGCCTGTAGGCCGAGCCTGTGGCGTTGCTATCCACGGCGGACATCCTTGGTCACAAGGTCTGCAAGCCCTGTCAGCGTGCCGTACACGCTTTCCGTCGCATCGCGCATACGTGCGCCTTCGAGGCTTGCGGCATCGGCAAAAGTCTTCATCCCTTCAGCTTGTTGCTCGTATGTTTTCTGGGCTTTCTCCGCAAAGGCTGCCTGCCGCTCGGTCGTCTCAACGATTTTGTCCAGCAGGCTGTCGAGGCGCGCCATCCTCTGCTCGAAATTTTCGGCCTGTTGCTGCAACGCTTGCCCCCGATCTGCATGGCTCTGGAGTGCTGTCGCAGTCTTCTCCAGGCTTCCAGCAGATTGATCGAGCGCCGTATGGGTCCGGTCCAGCCCTGTTCCTACACGTTCGAACGCTGCTTCCAGTGTTTGTGGGTTGATGTCGATACCGTCCATTCGCTTTGTCAGGGCCGTGGTCGCGGTTCCGAGGCTCTCGGTCGTCGCGATTAGGG
>CAYULR010000428.1:0-1725 GCA_964445685.1 uncultured Algimonas sp. | reverse complement strand
CGTTCGAACTGCCCCGTGCCTTGCGCGTTCATGCGGAAATAGGTCGAAAGCTCCATCGGGCAGCGCACGCCCGGCGGGATGTAAACGAACGATCCGTCGGAGAAGACGGCGTTGTTGAGCGTCGCGTAGTAATTGTCCGTCACGGGAATGACGGAGCCCATATACTTCTTTACCAACTCCGGGTGCTCGCGCACGGCCTCGCTGAACGAACAGAAGATCACGCCGTGCTTGGCGAGTTCCTTCTTGAACGTTGTCACGACCGACACGGAATCGAACACGGCATCCACGGCCACGCGCGGCGCGCCTTTCACGCCGGCGAGCACTTCCTGCTCTTTCAGCGGGATGCCGAGCTTGTTGTAGACTTCGAGGATGTCCGGATCGACTTCGTCGAGCGACTCAAGCTCCTTCTTCTTCACCGGAGATGCGTAGTAATACATGTCCTGAAAGTCGATCTTCGGGTAGTCGACCATCGCCCACTCGGGCTCGTCCAGCGTCAGCCAGCGGCGGTACGCTTCCAGCCGCCAGTCCAGCATCCATTGCGGCTCGCCCTTCTTCTCGGAGATGAACCGGACAATGTCCTCGTTCAGACCCTTGGGCGCGAACTCCTGTTCGATGTCGGAGTCGAAGCCGTACTTGTACTTGTCCGCCTCGAGCGCGCGAACGCCCTCGACCGTCTCGGCCTCGATACCGTCTTTGACTTTGGTTTCAGCCATCTACGCAGCCTTTCTCGTCTTTCGAAGTTTCGCCCAGGCATTCGCGAACGCCTGAACATCGTCCATCGTGTTTCCGGGACCGAAGCTGACGCGGATCGCGCCATCTGGTGCATCCTCTATACGGCCCATGGCTCGAAGGGCGCGGCTTTCGCCGACTTTTCCGCTACTGCACGCCGTTCCCGTGCTCACGCTCAACCCGGCCAGGTCGAAGGACATCATAGCGGTCATGGCGCGCAGTCCGGGCGCTGAGAAGAAGGTGGTATTGGGAAGGCGCGGTTCGCCTTGCCCGAAAATGACGGTCTGCGGATCGATCGCCGTGAGTTCCGCTTCGAGCGTGTCGCGCAGCGCCTCGGCTCCTTCGAACCGTGTGCTGACGCCGTCCATGGCCGCACCGAACCCAGCAATCCCGGGGACGTTCAACGTTCCTGCGCGGCGGCGCTGTTCCTGTCCGCCGCCTCTCAACAGCGGCGTGAAGGGCGCATCGGGCGATACGTAGAGCGCACCGACGCCTTGCGAACCGCCAACCTTGTGGGCGCTGACGGCGACATAGTCCGCCGGGTAGAGCATGGGCAGCTTGCCGAGCGCCTGCACAGCGTCGATCAGCACGAGCCCGCCCGCATCTTGCACGAGGTCGATAGCACGGTCCGTATGCTGCACGACGCCTGTTTCGCTGTTGGCGGCAACGATCGACAGGAACGGACGCCCTTCCGTCTTGTCCCAGTTGGCCAGCAGGGCCTCCAGCGCCTTCATGTCCGTCTGGCCGGACGGAGTGGCAGGCAAGAGCGTGACGCGCGCGCCGCACGCTTCTGCCGCCATGATCGAGGCCGGATGGTCCATGGACGAAACGAGGAGATGTTTGCAGCCTGCCGTGACGGCCGAGTGGATCGCCGTGTTGATCGCTTCCGTGCCGGACGCGGTGAAGACGACATCCTGCGCGCACTGGCCCATCGCCATGCCGACCGCGTCGCGGGCCTTGTTCACCAGGGACGCGGCCTTTCGGCCATGTCCATGC
>CAYULR010000427.1:0-1731 GCA_964445685.1 uncultured Algimonas sp. | reverse complement strand
CCCCAGCGGGGATCGCGGCGTTTCAGAGACGCGTCGAACTCCAGATTGGACGGCGCGCTATCGTCGCCGAACAGGAACGGACCGTAGAGGATGACCGTGCCGGTCAGCGATGACGCGCCTGCCGCCAGTCCGCGCGCGGCCTCGATGGGAGCGATGTGGATCATGTTGGCTGAGAAGACGGCATCGTAGCGGCCCAGACCGTCCGCCCATTCCGGTTGCGTCAGATCGAGCGGCAGCGAGTCCGGCCAAGCGTCGCGCTTCCAGGCATTCTGGCTCGCGCGCGAGTCTGCGTCCGGATCGCTGTACTGCCACGTCACGTCCGGCCTCACCTCACCCAGGGCCGCGCCGTGCTCGCCCGTGCCGGACCCGACTTCGAGCACGCGGGCCTTACCTGGCAAAAGTTCCGCCAGACGCTCCACGATGATACCCTTGTTCCGGCCCGCACTGGGCGAGAACAGCCGCGCGCCGTCCCGGTTGCGGTCTTCCAGGGCGATGGGTTTGTCGGTCATGCCTTGTCCTTCAGCGCTCTCGGCAGGTGTAGTTCCGCACGGAGCCCTCCCAACGGGCTGCGCGAGAGCTCGAGCCGTCCGCCATAGGCTTCCGCCAGGTCGTTCACGATAGACAGGCCCAGGCCAGAGCCGGGCGTGGCTTCGTCCAGCCGTTCGCCGCGCTTCAACGCCGTCTCCATCTCGCCTTCCGGAATGCCGGGACCGTTATCGTCGATAATTATACGTAAGGTCGGCCCGGCGGCTTGACGTGTGACTTCGACGGACCCGCCCGTCCACTTGGCTGCATTGTCCATCAGATTGCCGACCATGTCTTCGAGGTCGCGCTTGTCGCCCCGGAAGCGCAGGCCCGCTTCGCCGTCCACATCGATGACCAGGTCCTTGTCCCGGTGGATACGTGGCAGGGTGCGCGCCATGGCGCTGACGACGTCGTCGACGTCTGAGGCCAAGCCGATGGCTTGGCCTCGGGCGGCAGCGCGGGCACGGCGGAGGTGGTGATCGACTTGCGCCGTCATGGCATCGGTCTGGCGGCGGACGACATCGGCGGAAACTGCGGCTTCCATCCCGGCTTCGTTGCGCAGCACGGCGAGCGGCGTCTTCAGCCCGTGCGCGAGATTGCCGACATGGGTCTGCGCGCGTTCGACCACGTTCCGGTTGTGCGCGATCAGGGAGTTCAATTCGTCCGCGACGCCGGCGATCTCTGCCGGGTATTGGCCTTCCACACCGTCGGAGCGTCCTTCGCGGACATCTGCCACCCGGTCGGCCAGGGCGAAGAGCGGACGCAGGCCGAGCCGCACCTGTGCGTAGATCGCCGCGATGAGACCTGCCGTCAGCAAAGCCATGAGAAACAGCGCGGCCGCCGCGAAGCGCTGGATCGAGCGCGTGGCGGGACGGCGGTCTGCAGCAGCGGCGACGATGACCGGTTCGCTGATGCCCGGCAGGGTGACCTGGCGGGCGAGCACCAGGAGCGGTTCATCCGGGTTGGGGCCGATCCCGGCAAGACGGACGACTTCGCCCGTGGCATCCGCCAAGCGGTCCAGGCCACTGGTTCCGACACGCAGCGTTTCGCCATAGAGGGAGCGGGATGAAGATTGGGGAACGATCTGACCCGTTGTGCGGTCCGCCTGCCCGACCAGCCAGTAACGGCCCGACAGGGCGCGCTGGTAGCGCGGATCGATCGGCTCGCGCATGACTGTCAGAGTGTCCGCTTCCGGCACCTCGACGG
>CAYULR010000426.1:401-1732 GCA_964445685.1 uncultured Algimonas sp. | reverse complement strand
CCATACGTGGTGTCGGACTTGCGCAGTCCGTCGAAGATCTCGGAGAGATCGTTGTGTCTGTCACGGATGGACGCCCTATCCGTGTGCGCGACTTGGGCCGGGTGGAGATCGGCGGCGGTGTCCGACAAGGTCTGGCAACGGCCGATGGCGAGGGCGAAGTCGTCGCGGGGCTGGTGCTCAAACTCTACGGGACGAACACGTCCGATGTCATTAAACGGGTAAAGACGCGGTTCGACGAGATCAATGCGACCCTGCCCGAAGGCGTCGTGGCCATTCCCTATTACGACCAAGGCACACTGGTGAACAAGGCCGCCGCAACGGTGACGACGGCTCTGTGGCAAGGCGCGCTGCTGGTCGCGCTGGTCGTCTTCGTCTTCCTGGGCGGCTGGCGACCGAGCCTTGTGGTCGTTCTATCCATTCCGTTCTCCGTCGGCTTCGCATTCATCGCCATGCAGATGCTGGGCATCAGCGCCAACCTCATGTCTCTCGGCGGCGTTGCGATTGCCATCGGCATGATGGTGGACGGGGCTATCGTCATCACGGAGAATGTGGACCGTGGCCTGCGCGAGGATCAATCGGAAGCCGATCGACAGGACATCGTCGCGCGGTCCACGGCGGAAGTCGTGGCTCCGCTCATTGCGGCGGTCGCCGTGGTCATCGTCGTCTTTCTCCCGCTTTTTTCGTTGCAAGGCGTCGAGGGAAAGACCTTCCGGCCTCTGGCCGCATCGGCCGCGCTCGCCATGTTCGGCTCTCTTCTCTACGCTTTCTTCATCGCACCGCCCCTGGCGACCCTGCTCATGCGGCGGGGCCTAAAGTCCAAGGCGGAGCCCCGGCCTTCGATACTGGCGCGCTACACGGCGCGGCTGTCTGGCGTGTTCGTGCGTTGGCGCTGGGCCGCCTTGCTGCTTGCGGGTGTCCTCTTGGTCGTCGGCGGACTGGCAGGCTCGCGATTGGGGTCCGAGTTCACACCAGCGCTCGAAGAGGGCGACATCCTGCTGCGCATCACCATGGCTCCATCGATCTCGCTGACCGAGGCTGCCAAGACGACGACGCAGATCGAGACCCGACTGCTTGCGGCCTTCCCGGAGATCCAGTCGGTCGTCACCCGCGTCGGGCGCGGAGAGGTCGGGGCCCATGCCGATCCGACCAATAGCGCCGAGAGCTTCGTCCAGCTTCATCCGCGAGGCGAATGGCGACCCGGCGTTACGCCGGAGGACCTGCGCACGGAGATCTCGGAAAACCTTGAGGCCTTCCCCGGCATCGTCGTCAATATCGGCCAGCCCATCGCCATGTCGGTCGATGAACTCCTGACGGGAACGCGGGCCGAGCTC
>CAYULR010000426.1:0-391 GCA_964445685.1 uncultured Algimonas sp. | reverse complement strand
TGTTGCAGCAGGTCGAAGGCGCATCCGAAGTTCAAGCCGATCAGGTGACGGGCTCGCCCCAGCTGATCGTGACGACCGACCGTGTCGCTCTGGGGCGCTACGGCCTGAGCGTCGATGATGCGCTCAACGCCCTGCGCGCCTCAGTTGGAGGTGCCGAAGCCGGAGCCTTGTTCGAGGGCGTGCGGCAGTTTCCGATCGTCGTGCGCCTCACAGAGGACAGACGTGCCACGCCGGAGGACATCAGCCGGATCATTCTGGAGTCGCCATCGGGCGCGCGCGTTCCTCTGGAAGCCGTCGCATCCGTCGAACGCCTTATCGGTCCGCGACAGATCACCCGCGAGGACGGCGAGCGGTTCATCACCGTCCAGGCCAATGTCAGGGGCCGGGATAT
>CAYULR010000425.1:0-1734 GCA_964445685.1 uncultured Algimonas sp. | reverse complement strand
TGGAAAGCATCATGGAGCGGGCGGCGTCGCTCGGTGCGAGCTACAGCGCCTACACGGTATTGCGCCTGCCGCAGGAGGTCAGCCCGATCTTCCAGGAATGGCTCGAGGCCTTCGCGCCGACCCGCGCGCGGCGCATCATGCACCATATCCGCACCATCAATGGCGGGCGCGACTACGACCCGCACTGGGCACGCGGGGAGGGGAGCGAGGTGCGCACGCCCTTCCGCAAGCTGATCGAGCAACGCTACCGCTTGGCGCAGAAACGCTTCGGGATCGAACCCCGGAGCGCGTGCGTGCCGCTGGACGTTTCGCAGTTCCGCGTGCCGGAAAGCGTGACGGGGCAGGGGGGTTTGTTCGGATGAGCGGACCTGTGCTAGCGCGTCTGCGTGATGCGTTTCAGGGTAATACAGGCTTTGGTGGTAACCCTTGCCGCCGCGGCATGGGCAGCCCCCGCACCGGCCCATCCAGGCGGCGTGGCCAAAGATGGTTGCCACGTGGAACGCGCGACCGGGGAGCGTCATTGCCACACGCCCAAGCCTGAACCGACGGACGCCGACAAGGCGACCTGCGTCGACCTTCCGAACTGCAGCACTTGCGGTTGCCGTGGCGGCCCTGGGTACCGGGACGTCGCCTCGGGGGAATGCGTCGGCTACGAAGATATGGAAGAGCTCTGCGGGACTCCCCCGACCCGGTTCTGCCGTTTCGAAGACCACGAGAATTCTGGTCTGAATGCGCAGTGCGTTCTGGGCGAGGCGGAGGCCGAAGACCTATTGAGCCGTATTCTGCCTGACACGGCGGACCGGATGAATTAGGGGGCTTCCATGACCGACATCACCTTCACCGTGGAAGATACCGAAACGAAAGGCCGCATCGTCGCGCACGTGCCCGGTTCGTCCGAAGAGCCCGAAATCACCTTCTCCAAGTCGAGCCCGACCCTCGTCATCGTCGACCATACCGGCGTGCCGGACAGCCTTCGCGGGCAGGGGTTGGCGACACAGCTCGCAGAACGCATGGTCGGGCTGGCGCGCGAACGCGGATACAAGACCGTCCCGCTCTGCCCCTTCTATAAAGCCGCCATCCAGAAGCATCCGGAGTGGGCGGACGTGCTGGCATAATCGGGCTCCGCTGCCTTCCGTGAGGGCCCCGGGGACAAACCGTCACACAGACTTCACTTGAAATTCCAACAGATTAGCCCCACGTTAGGGTTATCGACCAAGGCCAGAATATCGGCCTGCCTGCCGACGCGTGCCTTTTTCGCGGCCCGGCGCAGTAAGCTTTCTTCCAGACGTCGACCTACTCGCCTTCGCACGTCGCGGCGGCGAAACCCGACGCAAGGAGAAACCATATGTCGGATATGCAAACAGGGACTGTTAAGTTCTTCAATACCACCAAAGGCTTCGGCTTCATCGCACCGGAAGGTGGCGGCGACGACGTGTTCGTCCACATCACCGCTCTGCAGCGTGCCGGCCTGCAAGGCCTGAACGAGGGCGACAAGGTCCAGTTCAACACCGCCGTGAACCAGCGCAGCGGCAAGACGGCCGTCGATGCGATCGCCATGGCCTAGGCCTGCCGTCCGGCGCACGGCGCTGGACAGCAAGACAATTGGAACGCGCCTCCGGGCGCGTTTTTTTATGCCTCGCCGCGATTGGGCCTGAGCAGGGTCTGTCTTGGGATTGCGAGATTTGGTGGGCGGTGACGGGATCGAACCGCCGACCCTCTCGGTGTAAACGAGAT
>CAYULR010000424.1:0-1745 GCA_964445685.1 uncultured Algimonas sp. | reverse complement strand
CAGGTTGGAGCGGTGGATGCGCTCGAAGCTCTCAGCCACGACCGCGCGCACGCCCAGCAGGATCGTGCCTTTGGCCGCCCAGTCACGCGACGAGCCGTTGCCGTAGAGCGAGCCTGCGAAGACGACGAGGTCTTTGCCTTCCGCCTTGTAGTGCTGAGCGGCGTCGAAGATGCTCATGACTTCGCCCGTGGGGACGTACTTCGTCACGCCGCCGGCCGTGCCGGGCGCCATCAGGTTCTTCAGGCGGATGTTGGCGAACGTGCCGCGCATCATCACTTCGTGGTTGCCACGGCGCGAGCCGAACGAGTTGAACGCATCGCGTCCGACCTGACGGTCCTGCAGGTAACGGCCTGCGGGGCCGTCAAACTTGATCGAACCGGCTGGGGAAATGTGGTCGGTCGTGATGGAATCACCCAGCAGCGCGAGGATGTTCGCGCCTTCGACATCGCGCACGGGATCGGGATCGATGCCCATGCCTTCGAAGTAGGGGGGATTGCGAACATAGGTCGAGGACGGGTTCCAGTTATAGACCTTTCCGCCCGTCACTTCGATGTCGGCCCAGCGGTCGTCGCCCTTGAACACGTCGGCATATTCCTGCTCGAACAGTTCGCGCGTGACGGAACCGCGAACGGCTTCCGCGATCTCGGTGGATGTCGGCCACAGGTCGCGTAGGAAAACGTCGTTGCCGGCCTTGTCCTGACCCAGCGGGTCGTTGTCGAAGTCGTGGTGCATCGTGCCCGCCAGCGCGTAGGCCACGACGAGCGGCGGCGAGGCGAGGAAGTTCGCCTTGATGTCCGGACCGATGCGGCCTTCGAAGTTGCGGTTGCCCGACAGCACCGAGCAGCTGACCAGGTCGCCGTCCGCAATGGCTTTCGCAATCGGCGGAGCGAGCGGGCCGGAGTTGCCGATGCAGGTCGTGCAGCCATAGCCGACCACGTCGAAGCCGATCTTGTCGAGCTCGTCCTGGAGGCCGGAGCGCTCCAGATACTCACCCACGACCTGGGAGCCCGGCGCGGTGGAGGTCTTCACCCATGGCTTGACGGTCAGGCCCGCCTCGTTCGCCTTTTTGGCGACGAGGCCCGCCGCCATCATGACGCTCGGGTTGGACGTGTTGGTGCAGGACGTGATGGCCGCGATCATGACGTGACCGTGGTCGACGGCGAAGTCGTGACCTTCGACGGCGGTCGGGTTGGTCGCGTCGCCAGCCTTTTCGAAGTCCTTGGTCATGATGTGCTTGAACGTCTCGGCGGAGCCTTCGAGATTGAAGCGGTCCTGCGGACGCTTGGGACCGGACAGGGACGGCTTGATCGTGGACATGTCCAGATGCAGCGTGTCAGTGAACTCCGGCACGTCGGCCGTGCGGAAGAGGCCCTGCGCCTTGGAGTATTCCTTGGCGAGTTCCACGCGGTGCGCTTCGCGGCCCGTGGCTTCGAGGTAGCGCAGCGTGTCGTCGTCAACCGGGAAGAAGCCGCACGTCGCGCCGTATTCCGGCGCCATGTTGGCGATGGTCGCGCAGTCTTCCAGGGCGAGATAGTCGAGGCCTGCGCCGAAGAATTCCACGAACTTGCCGACCACGCCCTTTTCGCGCAGCATTTCCACGACGCGCAGCACGAGGTCCGTCGCCGTCGCACCTTCGGGCAGCTTGCCCGTCAGTTCGAACCCGATGACTTCGGGGATCAGCATGGAGACGGGCTGGCCGAGCATGGCGGCTTCGGCTTCGATACCGCCAACGCCCCAACCGAGAA
>CAYULR010000423.1:0-1747 GCA_964445685.1 uncultured Algimonas sp. | reverse complement strand
CATCCCGGCTTCGGTCAGGATCTGGAAGCCGTTGCAAATGCCCAGAACGGGCAGGCCGGAGGCGGACTTTTACTTCAGGTCGCGCACGATGGGCGAATTCGCGGCCATCGCGCCGGAGCGCAGATAGTCGCCGTAGGAGAAGCCGCCCGGGACCACGCCGCAGCGCACAGGGGCGGGCTGGGTGTTTGCGCGGGGCCACACCTTGGGGGGCGGGTGGCGGGGGGGGCGCCCCCGCGCCACGGCCGCGTCGCGGTCGCAGTTGGAGGCGGGAAAGACGATGACGGCGGTCTGCATGGCCGTCTCTACTTGGCCGGAGCGTCGGTCGGAGCGTCTATCTCGATGCGGTAGCTCTCGATCACCGTATTGGCGAGCAGCGCTTCGCACATGTCCTTGACGCGGGCTTCAGCGACGGCGCGATCAGAGTCGGCGAGGACGAGTTCGATGACTTTGCCCTGCTTGGCGTCCTGGACTTCGTCGAAGCCCAGATCGTTGAGCGAGGCGGCGATGGCGCGGCCCTGCGGGTCCAGAACGCCGGGCTTGAGGCCGACATAGACGCGAGCGATCATGGTGATTGCCTAATCGTTGGAGGAGATGACGGAAATGTTGGCGGCGGGCGCCGGGTTCGGTTTCAGGATGCCGAGCCGCGTGGCGACTTCCTGGTAGGCTTCGGTGACGTCGCCCAGGTCGCGGCGGAACCGGTCCTTGTCGAGCTTCTTGTTCGTCTCGCGGTCCCAGAGGCGGCAGCTGTCGGGGCTGATTTCGTCGGCCAGCACGATCATGTGCCCGCCCAGACCGTCCGGGTGCGGCAGGCGGCCGAATTCCAGCTTGAAGTCGACCAGCTTGATGCCGATGCCCGCGAACATGCCCTGCAGATAGTCGTTAATGCGCAGCGTCATGGCGATGATCTCGTCCAGCTCGCCCTGGCTGGCCCAACCGAAGGCGTAGATATGCTCTTCGGCAATCAGAGGGTCGCCGAGATCGTCGCGCTTCAGGCAGAACTCCACGACGGAACGGGGCAGCTTCTCGCCTTCCTCGATGCCGAGGCGCTTGGACATGGTCCCGGCGGCCACATTCCGGCAGATGACTTCCAGCGGAATGATCTCCACCTTCTTGATCAGCTGCTCGCGCATGTTCAGGCGCCGGATGAAGTGAGTCGGGATGCCGATTTCCATCAGGCGCTGCATGACGAACTCGCTGATGCGGTTGTTCAGCACGCCTTTGCCATCGAGAACGGCTTTCTTTTCGGCATTGAAGGCGGTGGCGTCGTCCTTGAAATACTGGACGAGCGTCCCCGGCTCCGGACCCTCGTAGAGGATCTTCGCCTTGCCTTCGTAGATTTGCTTGCGGCGGCTCATGGTGCGTTCGCTCCCGCGTAGTGAGCGTGCCCCATAGACGAGGCTCCGCCCGGCGGCAACGGCGCGAACGCGCCCCAGTTGGGATAAGTGGTGTAGGGATAAGTAGTGCGGAGATAAGTGCGGCAGGGATCGAGCGGGGCCGCCTAAGTCGCGTCTTGCCCCGTGCCGGGCGACTGGCTATCGGATGGAACCGTTTTCACCGCACACACGACAAGGTTCGACATGTCCGTTTTCGACGACCGCAAGAACGCTTCCGAAACCCGCTACGTCATGGACGCCGCCAAGGAGTTCAAGGCCGAGGCGCGCCGCAACAAGGCGCTGGGCCACTGGGCGGCGTCGCTCATGGGCAAGTCCGAAGCCGAGGCTGAGGCCTACGCGCTGCAGGTCATCGC
>CAYULR010000422.1:1512-1768 GCA_964445685.1 uncultured Algimonas sp. | reverse complement strand
TCTATCTCCGCTTGGCTTTTTTATCGGCCGCGTGGCCGTAATAGGTGCGTGTCGGCGCAAATTCACCGAGCTTGTGACCCACCATGTCCTCATCGATCAGGACGGGGACGAACTTGCGGCCATTGTGGACCTGGAAGGTCAGACCCACGAAATTCGGCATGATGGTGGAGCGGCGCGACCAGGTCTTGATCGGCTTGCGGCGGCCTTCGGCGTGCGTGGCTTCTGCTTTCTTAAGCAGATACCCATCGACGAACGG
>CAYULR010000422.1:0-1445 GCA_964445685.1 uncultured Algimonas sp. | reverse complement strand
TCACCGGGTGACGGCCACCGGATGTCCGGCCTTCACCACCACCGTGGGGGTGATCGACCGGGTTCATGGCCACACCGCGAACGGACGGGCGGACACCCATCCAGCGTTTGCGGCCGGCTTTGCCGAGGTTGATGTTCATGTGGTCCGGGTTGGACACGGCACCGACTGTCGCGAGGCAGGTCTGGTGGACCATGCGCATTTCGCCGGACTTCAGACGGATCTGAGCGTAACCTTCCGAACGGCCCACGAGCTGAGCGTAGGTCCCTGCGGAGCGGGCCAGCTGGCCGCCCTTGCCGGGCTTGAGCTCGATATTGTGGATGATCGTCCCGACCGGCATGGCGCGAAGCGGCATGGTGTTGCCGGGCTTCACGTCCGCGCGCTCGGCGGAAAGGACGGTGTCGCCTTCGGCCAGACGCTGCGGAGCCAGGATGTAGGACTTCTCGCCGTCCTTGTACTGGATCAGGGCGATGAAGGCCGTGCGGTTGGGATCATATTCCAGACGCAGGACCGTCGCTTCGCCCGTCTTCACGCGCTTGAAGTCGATCTTTCGGTATAGGCGCTTGTGGCCACCGCCTTGGCGGCGGGACGTGATACGGCCCGTATTGTTGCGGCCACCCGATTTCGTCAGACCCTCGGTGAGGCTCTTTTCGGGACGACCCTTGTGCAGGCCCTTGCGGTCAACCTGGACAAGGTGACGACGAGACGGGCTCGTCGGATTGAAAGTCTTGAGCGCCATGATCTAGAGTCCTGTCGCAATATCGATGGTGTCGCCGTCCTTGAGCGTCACGACAGCCTTCTTGACGTCGGAACGACGGCCCAGGCGACCGCGGAAGCGTTTCGTCTTCCCCTTGGTCGTGATCGTGTTCACGGCGGTGACGGAGACGTTGAACAGCTGTTCGACAGCGGCCTTGATCTCGGTCTTGTTGGAGGCCAGCGGCACTTCGAAAACAATCTGGTTGTTCTCGGCGACGATGGTGGATTTCTCGGTGATGACCGGAGTCAGGACCGTATCGTAATGTTTGGCGTTCGCGCTCATTTCAGACGCTCCTGCAGGTCAGAAACGGCATCCGTGGACAGCACCAGCGTGTGGCGGCGCAGGATGTCGTAGACGTTCGCGCCCTGGCTGGGCAGCACGTCGACATTGGGGATGTTGGAGGCCGCACGACCGAAACCTTCGTCGATCTGGTTGCCGCCGACGATCAGCGCGTTGGTCACACCGAGCTTCGACAGCTGCTTGGCCAGTGCGGACGTCTTGGCGTCCTTCAGGCTCAGCGTGTCGACGATGATCAGCTCGCCTGCGGCCTGCTTGGCCGACAGCGCGTGGCGCAGAGCCATCTTGCGGACCTTCTTGGGCAGCTCGTGGCTATGGTCGCGCGAACGCGGGCCGTGGGCCTTGGCACCGCCGCGGAACTGCGAGACGGAACCGTTACCGTGACGGGCCGTAC
>CAYULR010000421.1:0-1780 GCA_964445685.1 uncultured Algimonas sp. | reverse complement strand
GCTGCCGCTCAGTCCGCTGGAGTCGCGGACGTGGCCGCAGAACCCCGTGCTCGCTGCGCTGCGCGCGCCGCCCTGCGGCCAGTGCGACGCTCCGGGGCTAGGGTCGAGATCTGGGGTTGTTCAACCCCGGAATATCCGTCGTTTCGGGCAGGTCGTGGTTCACGCCCAGGCCGTCTAGCGTATCCTTTGGCACGAACCCCTTGAGCAGGCCCGTCAGCGCCTTCTTGATCTGGGCACGGTCGCGGCGGTCGATGGCGCCCAGCAGCGCGTCGACGCGACGCAGCACGTCGGCCGGGTTCACCACGCAGGCGTCGAAGCGGGCCACGCCGGAGACGTAGGTCGGGGTGAGCGCTTCTTCGTTGTGGGTCAGGCGTTCGGACAGCTTTTCGCCGGGGCGCAGGCCGGTGAAGCGGATTTCGATGTCTTCGTCCGGGACCT
The DNA here is from genome assembly GCA_964445685.1 of uncultured Algimonas sp. Taxonomy (GTDB): domain Bacteria; phylum Pseudomonadota; class Alphaproteobacteria; order Caulobacterales; family Maricaulaceae; genus Litorimonas. Next base: position 1,342 of record CAYULR010000421.1, on the reverse strand, counting down.
TGCCGCGCAGGCGGATCAGGTTGCGCGCGAGCTGGGCGATGTTCACCGGTTCGCCCATTTCCAGCACGTAGATTTCCGCCGCCTCGCGCGCCGTCGCCGCGTTGAGCGCCGCCGCCTGCAGGACCAGCGAGGAGGCTTCCTGCACCGTCATGAAGAAGCGGTTCATGTCCTCGTGCGTGACGGTGACCGGGCCGCCTTCGGCGATCTGCTGTTCGAACAGGGTCACGACGGAGCCGGTCGAGGCCAGCACGTTGCCGAAGCGCACGGCGGCGGCATGGAGGTCCGGCACCTGGCTCTGGCGGGCCATGGTCAGCAACTCCACCACGCGTTTGGACGCGCCCATCACATTGACCGGATCGACCGCCTTGTCGGTAGAGATCAGCACGAAATGAGACACGCCATAGACCTCGCACATGTCCAGCGTGACATGGGTGCCCAGCACGTTGGTGCGCAGCGTCTCCACCGGGTTGCGTTCGCCCGACGGCACGTGTTTCAGCGCGGCGGCGTGCAGCACGATCTCGGGGCGTTCGGCCTCGAAGATTTCCGCCATGCGGCCGCGGTTGCACACGTCTGCCAGGTAAGTCCGCCACGGCGCGGTCTGGCCGAAGGGCTGCATCGGCGCGAGGCGGCGTTCCAGGTTGAAGAGGTTCAGCTCGCTGATATCGACCAGCGCGAGGCGGCTGGGGGCGAGGCGCGCGATCTGCTCGGACAGTTCGGAGCCGATGGACCCGCCCGCCCCGGTGACCAGCACGCGCTTGCCGGAGACCAGTTCCGAGACAGGCGACATGTCGAGATCGCGCGGTTCGCGCCCGATCAGGTCGGCCGCCTCGAACCGGGTCAGCCCGCCTTCCGGGTCCACGCCGGAGCGGGACAGCGGCGCGCCCAGTTCGGCGGCCGACTTGATGAGGTGCTGCGTCAGGCGGCGGTCGGGGTTCGGGTCGAGCGACAGGATGTGCAGCGGCTGGTCGCCCCGGCGCGAGGCGAGGTCGGGATAGAGGCGCTGCAGGTCCCAGGCTGTTCCCAGCACGGGAACGGATCGGATGGAGCGGCCTTTGTACTGGCCGGACGTTTCCAGCAGCGCGACGGGGTTGAAGCCCACGGCCCGGTCGCGGCGCGAGCTGTCGCGCAGATAGTTGTAGAGGTTGGACGCCTCGCCCACCAGGATCGCATCGTGGGCGTAGCCGGACGGCGAGCGGTAGAGCGCGCGGAAATCCCCGTTCTGCAACACCATGGCGACCAGGCGCGTCATGACGATGCCGCCCGCGAAAAGAGCCGCTGCGTAGAGCAGCGCGATGCGCGGGAAGAAACGGCCGTTTTCCGACCCGAAGAACATGACCAGCGG
>CAYULR010000420.1:0-1792 GCA_964445685.1 uncultured Algimonas sp. | reverse complement strand
ATCCTGCTGGAACCGCTCTGGAACAGCCGCGCCATCGAGCACATCGAGATCACCGTGGCGGAGAGCCTCGGTGTTGGCGGACGCGGAAGCTATTATGACGGTTCGGGCGCGCTGCGCGACATGGTCCAGAACCACATCCTGCAGCTGCTGTGCCTGACCACGATGGAGCCGCCGGCGTCCATCGATGCGGACGATTTGCGCACGGAAAAGATCAAGGTCCTCCGCGCACTGCGCCCCGTTACGGCGGACAATGTGAAGGAAACAACGGTCCGCGCGCAATATACAAAGGGTCGCGTGAACGGCGATCCGGCGGACGACTATCTGTCCGACGTCGGCGCAGTGGAATCGGCGACGGAGAGCTTCGTCGCCATCCATACCGAGATCGAAAACTGGCGTTGGGCAGGCGTGCCGATCTATATGCGCACGGGCAAGCGCATGGCTTCGCGCCGGTCCGAGATCGTGATCCAGTTCCGCCCCGTGCCGCACTCCATCTTCCCGTCAGATACGCACATCACCCCGAACAAGCTAGTCATCCGTCTGCAGCCCGACGAAGCGGTCACCCTCTGGATGGAGATCAAGGAGCCTGGAGCCGGTGGCCTGCGTTTGAAAACCTTGCCGCTGAACCTGTCCTACGCCGACAATTTCACGGTCCGCTACCCAGACGCCTATGAGCGGCTTTTGATGGACGTCGTGCGGGGCAACCTGTCGCTCTTCATGCGCCGCGACGAGGTCGAGGCCGCGTGGCGCTGGGTGGACGGCATCATGGATGCCTGGGCGGAGACGGAGCAGCGGCTCAGCCTCTACCAGGCCGGCGAAGACGGACCCGATGCGGCGCGCTTCATGCTGGAAGCCAATGGCGATAGCTGGACCGATACCTCCAAGGTCGCGAAATGAACCTGTTCGACACAAAAGACGCGCTGGCGGATGCCGCAGCGCAGAGACTGGCTGCGTTGCTGCGCGAGGCATTGTCCGAGCGCGGCAAGGCGAGCCTCATGCTGTCCGGCGGTTCCAGCCCGGAGCCTGTCTACCGCAAACTCGCCAAGGCCGACCTGGCCTGGGACGGGGTCGCCATCGGCCTGATCGACGAACGCTGGGTGCTCGCCAGCCATCCCAAATCCAACGCGACCTTCATCCGGAACTGTTTTGCCGACAGCCCGGCGGAGCAGGCGCATTTCGTTCCCCTCTACAATGGGCATGACACGGTCGAAGCCGGTCTCGACGCGGCCCACCAGACGCTGGCCCTGATGGCGCAGCCCTTTGATATTTGCGTTCTGGGCATGGGAACGGACTCGCACACGGCGTCCTGGTTCCCGGCGAGCCAAGGCCTGGCCGAAGCGCTCGACCCCAATAACCCCGCGGTCGTCGCTGCCGTAGACGCCAAAGGATGCGCCGGTGCGGGGGACGCCACGGACCGGATCACCCTGACCTATTCCGCCATCGCGAACGCGCGTCACAGCCTGCTGCTCCTACCGAGTGCGGAAAAGCTCGACGTCTTCCGGGCAACGTCCGGACGCCCACCCGAAGACGCGCCTGTGCAGGCCCTGACGCAATTGGGTGACGCCCTCGAAATCTATGCTCTGGGAGAGCCGACATGAGCGTGAAGGCCGATCTTCAAGCCGTAACGGATCGCATCGTGACGCGGTCCGCGGCCACACGCGCGGCCTACCTCCAGGCCTGCCAGGACAATATGCGTCCCGGCCCGCGCCGCCGCCGACTGTCCGAAGGCAATCTCGCCCACGCGGCTGCGGCCTGTCCCGTCCTGGAAAAGACGCAGGTGCTAGGCGCGAGCTGG
>CAYULR010000419.1:0-1794 GCA_964445685.1 uncultured Algimonas sp. | reverse complement strand
AGTGTCGGCACACCTTCGCCCAAGACAGCAGAGACGGCTTGGCGAACACGGTTGGGTATGTCGGCCTGTGGGCGATGTAAGGAGGAGGGGTCCGTGACCACGTAGACCTGCGTTGTTCGGTCAAGCTGAAGGTGGCTGGTTTCCGCATCTGCGAAATCGATTGAGTGCAACTCCAGGATCATTGATCATCTCCTCATCTTGATTAAGAAGATACAGATGGAACGACTTTGCCAAAATGGGCAGTAATAGAACCTATCGTTCCATTTTTAGGCCTATGCTAAACGACCCGAAATTTGATCTGAACGACTATGCCTACTTTTTTCACGTCGTCGAGCAGCGTGGGTTTGCTCCCGCGGGTCGTGCGCTCGGCATCCCGAAGTCGCGGATCAGTCGGCATATCCGGCAGCTGGAAGAGCGGTTAGGCGCGCGCCTTCTTCAACGGACCTCGCGCCAGTTCGGCGTGACCGATGCTGGTAAGGAGTTCTTCCGTCACGCAAAGGCCATCATGTCGGAGGTGCAGGCTGCGGAAGCGGCGGTCCCTCAAGATGGTGGAGCCCTGACTGGGAAAGTTCGGGTCTCCTGTTCTCCGGGTGTTGCGCAGTTTGCTCTCGATGGATTGGTGTCGGATTTCCTGCGCCAACACCCTGGAGTGGAGATTGGTCAACACGTCACGAACGACCTTGTCGACCTCATCGAAGCAGGTGTAGACATCGCCATCCGAGGCCATGCCGGAAACCTGCCGGATTCGAGTCTTATTCAGAGGTGTGTCGCGAAGGTCCAGTGGTACCTGTTCGCATCGCCCGCCTATTTGGATGAGTTCGGGACACCCCGAAAACCTGACGACCTGCAGGACTGCGCGGGTCTGTGTCTCGGTTGGCGCAACGACATCGGACGATGGCGGTTGAAGCAGGGGGGCGGGGAAACCGAAGTCATCCAGTTCCTCCCCCGGCTGAGCAGCGACGATATGCATTCGCTTAAGGCGGCCTGCGCGGCGGGTCTGGGTATCGTCTCGCTACCCAGCTATGTGTGTGCCGAAGACATTAGGCTCGGGCGTCTTCAACGCGTTCTGCCTGAATGGATCTCCGCTGAGGCCACACTGAGCCTTCTGCAGCCTTCCAGACATGGGACTGCGCCCGCAGTGAAGGCCTTCGCCGAACATCTGACCCGAGGATTGCAGGTGCGGATTTCCGGTCAGGTATGACCTCGCGATCAGTGGAGGCGAGGGTTCGGATCACGGATGCGACGCCGCCATACGAATAAGGCTCCAGCGATCAGGATAAGGAGTGTTCCGATCGCCATCCACCATAGCATTGTCTCGAAAGACAGGAGAAACATCAGGTTGTCGACATGGCCTGTCTTCCAGAAGACCCATTCGCCTGCGATCTCTGTGGCTAGCGTTTCGCTGCCCGTGGAGAGAATCACGATGCCTTGCCCCGTTGCGGGATCGGTTCTTGCGACCGTGTTGATGGCCGGGCCGTTATTGCCGTCGTGGCCGATGATGTGACCACCACGATTGTTAGGCGCATAGAGCATCGGGCCGAGCCCCCAGATATCCGCTCCCATCTGCGAGGCGTGGGGCGTTCTCATTAGGTCGAGCGTCGCTTCAGACAGCTCGGTCTGCGATCCGTTCGGCGCTTGTACGCGGATGAATGCCGCCAGATCATCAGCAGTCGTGAAAAGGGACGTGGCCGCGAGCGCCGTATAGTATCGGAATGGCTGCGGCTCGCCATTGAGGTCGAAGTTTTGGGCCAGTCCAAAGCGTTCGGCCTCGTCATGGCTGAACGTGGTCCGATC
>CAYULR010000418.1:0-1797 GCA_964445685.1 uncultured Algimonas sp. | reverse complement strand
CCGGGGCACGACGTGGGGGAAGACCATCCACCTCGCCCCCTTCCCCTTCGCTCATTCCCGTGAAGGCGGGGATCCAGTCGGGGATTCTGGGGAAGAGGAGCAGGAAGGTTTGAGTGTCTGTGACCTCACTGACACACCACCCCTGCTCATCTCTGCATTCTCACGCCTCCACTGGATTCCCGCGTTCGCGGGAATGAGCGAAGGAGAAGGTGTGGAAGGTGATCGTGGTTCCGCCTCCCATTCCTTTGCCTCCACATCTTGCCCTCGCTTCGTCCCCCGCATACTCCGCCCCCATGAGCGCCCCCCTCGTCATCGCCATCGACGGCACCTTCGCCTCCGGCAAGGGGACCCTGTCCCGCCGCGTCGCGGCCCATTATGGCATCCCCGCGCTCGACACGGGCAAGCTCTACCGGGCGGTCGCGCGGGACGTGCTGGCGTCGGGCGGCTCCCTGGACGATGCGGACCATGCCGCCAGCCTTGCGGCCAACCTCGATGCGTCCACCCTGGACGATCCCGCGCTCAAAAGCGGGGAGATCGGATCGGCGGCGTCGAAGGTCAGCGTCCATCCGCCCGTGCGCGCGGCCCTGCTGCAGTTCCAGCGGGACTTTGCGGCAAAAGGCGCCGTCCTCGACGGGCGCGACATCGGCACGGTCGTCTGCCCGGACGCGGATGTGAAGCTGTTCGTCGATGCCGACCCGGACGTGCGAGCCAAGCGCCGCTTTGAGGAGCTGCGCGGTTACGGGGAGGAGGTGACGCTGGACGGGGTGCTGGCGGCGTTGTGCGAACGCGACCACCGCGACATGAACCGGGCCGTCGCGCCGCTCCGCCCGGCTGAGGATGCGCACTTGCTGGATACGACGAATTTTAGTATAGACGACGCCGTCAGCGCGGCGATCCGATTGATCGACGCCGCCCTTTCCGCGAAAGCGTAGGCATTCTTCGCCGGGTCCGTCCAAGGCCCGGCTGGTGTTCGTTCTTCGTGTTCTTTCAATCCGCCCGGTTTGCGTGATCGCGTTCCGGGTAGTCCGCGCTCGCACGATGCGGCGTCGGCACAACCCCTATTTGGAAACTCCCCATTATGATGGATGAAACATTCAACCCGTCCACGGACGACTTCGCCGCCATGTTCGAAGCCTCCGTCGAGGCGTCCCCGATGCGCGAAGGCAAAGTCGTCGAAGGCATCGTCACCGGCATCGAGAAAGATGTCGCGATCGTCGATATCGGCCTGAAGACGGAAGGTCGCGTGGACCTGCGCGAATTCTACGAGCCCGGATCCGACAACCAGCTGAAGGTCGGCGACACCGTCGAAGTCTTCCTGGAGCGTATCGAGAACGCGCTCGGCGAGGCTGTCATCTGGCGTGACAAGGCCCGGCGCGAAGAGAGCTGGGTCAAGATGGCCAAGTTCTACGAGGACGAAGAGCCCGTCAAAGGCACGATCGTCGGCCGCGTCAAAGGCGGCTTCACCGTCGATCTCGGCGGCATCAACGCCTTCCTGCCCGGCAGCCAAGTGGACATCCGTCCGGTTCGCGACATCGGCCCGCTCATGGGCACGGAACAGCCGTTCCAGATCCTTAAGATGGACAAGAGCCGCGGCAACATCGTTGTCTCCCGCCGTGCCATCCTCGAAGAGTCCCGCGCCGAACAGCGCGCCGAGCTGGTCGCACAGCTGCAAGAGGGTGAAGTCCGCGAAGGCGTGGTCAAGAACATCACCGATTACGGTGCGTTCGTGGACCTCGGCGGTATCGACGGTCTGCTGCACGTCACCGACATGAGCTGGCGCCGCGTGTCCCATCCGAG
>CAYULR010000417.1:0-1799 GCA_964445685.1 uncultured Algimonas sp. | reverse complement strand
CGCTGCGCGATGATCCGGTCCAGCCCGGCAAACGCACCACCGCAGATAAACAGGATGTTCGTTGTATCAACTTGAAGGAATTCTTGTTGAGGATGCTTGCGCCCGCCTTGTGGTGGAACACTGGCAACTGTGCCTTCCATCAGCTTCAAGAGCGCTTGTTGCACGCCTTCGCCCGATACGTCGCGCGTAATCGACGGGTTCTCGGACTTGCGTGTGATTTTGTCGACCTCGTCGATGTAGACGATGCCGCGCTGCGCGCGCTCGACGTTGTAATCGGACGCCTGGAGCAGCTTCAGGATGATGTTCTCGACGTCTTCACCGACATAGCCCGCTTCCGTGAGGGTCGTGGCGTCCGCCATGGTGAACGGCACGTCGAGGATGCGCGCCAGCGTCTGGGCCAGCAGTGTCTTGCCGCAACCCGTCGGGCCGACCAGCAGGATGTTCGACTTGGCCAGTTCCACGTCCGGGTTGGTCGTGGCGTGGTTCAGGCGTTTGTAATGGTTGTGCACCGCAACAGAAAGAACGCGCTTCGCGTAGCTCTGCCCGATCACGTAGTCGTCGAGGATGTCGCAGATTTCCTGCGGCGTGGGCACGCCTTCCTGTCCCTTGGACAGCGAGGATTTGCCCTCTTCCTTAATGATGTCCATGCAAAGCTCGACGCACTCGTCGCAAATGAACACGGTCGGTCCCGCAATCAGCTTGCGAACCTCGTGCTGGCTCTTTCCACAGAAGGAACAGTACAGCGTGTTCTTGCTTTCGGTCGTCTTACTCATACGTCATCAGCCCAATTCAGCCTTCGCCTCTCGGGCTCCCTGCAATCCGGATGCCGGGTCCCACACCCGATTCACCGGCCTGTATGGCACTGTTGTGTAAACACCGCCTTTCGAATCCTCATACGACACCCATTCAAGACCTCTGGCAAGCCTGTTTGTCGGTCACCCGCACCCCAAAAGGTGCGGGTTATAAGTGGTTTGTGCGCCCGGACGAATCCGGGAGCAGTTTACGCGTCTTCGCCGCGCTTGACGTAGACGTGGTCGACCAGACCGAAGTCCTTAGCCTCTTCAGCGGTCATGAAGTGGTCGCGGTCCAGCGTCTTCTCGATGGTCGCGTACTTCTTGCCCGTGTGCTTGACGTAAATCTCGTTCAGGCGCTTCTTCATGGCGAGGATGTCCTGCGCGTGACGCTCGATGTCCGACGCCTGGCCGCGGAAACCGCCCGACGGCTGGTGAACCATGATGCGGGCGTTAGGCAGCGCGACGCGCATGTCCGGATCGCCGGCGCAGAGCAGAAGCGAACCCATGGACGCCGCCTGGCCGATGCAGACCGTGCTGACGGGGCAGCGGATGTACTGCATCGTGTCGTAGATCGCCATGCCCGCCGTGACGACGCCGCCCGGCGAGTTGATGTACATGCTGATCTCTTTCTTGGGGTTCTCGGACTCCAGGAAGAGCAGCTGGGCGCAGATGGACGCGGACATGTTGTCCTCCACCGGGCCGGTCAGGAAGATGATGCGGTCGCGCAACAGACGCGAATAGATGTCGAACGCGCGTTCCCCGCGCGAGGACTGCTCGACGACGGTCGGGATCAGGTAGTTGGTGACGTGGTTCAGCTTGTCGATGGGATCGTGCATTGAGTGCTTTCGATTGGGGTGAGTCTTGAGGGTATATTTGGAGATGCCAAAAGACGTTCGCAAGGGCCTAGTCCCAACCTCTCCCATTGGCCGAAGGGCGGCGCGCGCAGGCGAAGCCGAGCACGGGGTTCTGCGGTCACCGTCCGCGACTCCAGCGGACTGAGCGGCA
>CAYULR010000416.1:0-1808 GCA_964445685.1 uncultured Algimonas sp. | reverse complement strand
AAGACAGCCCCGGAACTGCGCCGGGGCCGCATGTCGGCGCTTGGGCGAACGTCCCTTCCCTTCCCCTATCCGCGCCGCTAAGCGCGCCCGCATGTCTTTCAACACGTTCGGCCGCCTTTTCCGCGTCACCACCTGGGGCGAGTCCCACGGGCCCTCCATCGGGTGCGTCATCGATGGCTGCCCGCCGCGCATCCCGCTGGCTGAGTCCGACATCCAGCCCTTCCTCGACGCCCGCCGCCCCGGCACGTCGCGCTTCGTGACGCAGCGGCGCGAGCCCGACCGCGTCACCATCTTGTCCGGCGTGTTCGAAGGCCTGACGACGGGCACGCCGATCAGCCTTCTGATCGAAAACACGGACCAGCGCTCCAAGGACTATTCCGAGATCAAGGACCGCTACCGCCCCGGTCATGCCGACTACACATATGACGCCAAATACGGCCACCGCGACTACCGTGGCGGAGGCCGGAGCAGCGCGCGCGAAACCGCCATGCGCGTCGCGGCGGGCGCGGTGGCGCGAAAGGTGCTGGACGGCGTGAGCGTGCGCGGCGCGGTCGTGTCCATCGGCGACCAGGATATCGACCGCAGCCGCTGGGACTGGACCACGGTCGGCGACAATCCCTTCTGGTGCCCCGACCCGGTCTCCGCCAAGGCCTGGGAAGACTATCTCGACGGCGTGCGCAAGGACGGCAATTCGGTCGGCGCGATCCTTGAAGTCCAAGCCGAAGGGGTCCCCGCCGGATGGGGCTCGCCCGTCTATGCCAAGCTGGACGCGGACATCGCGGCGGGCCTGATGAGCATCAATGCCGCCAAAGGCGTGGAAATCGGCGCAGGCTTCGCCGCCGGCCGGTCCAAAGGCACGGACAATGCGGACGAGATGCGCTTGGACGAAAATGGCGGCATCCGCTTCCTCGCCAACCATAGCGGCGGCATTCTCGGCGGGATCAGCAACGGCAATACCGTCACGGCGCGCCTCGCCATCAAGCCCACCTCCTCCATGCTCACCCCCACGCAAAGCGTGAATGCGCGCGGCGAGGAAGTCGACGTCGTCACCAAAGGCCGCCACGACCCGTGCGTCGGCATCCGCGCCGTACCCGTGGCGGAGGCCATGCTGGCCTGCGCGCTGGCGGACGCGATGATGATGCATAGGGCCCAGGTGGGGGAACAAGTCGGGGCTCAGGTGGGGTGACGCCCGACCCCGAACTGAAAGGCCTGCCGGACGGGGTGGCGACGCCTCTTCTGGAGGCGGCCGAGCGGTCCGGTCTGCGCTGGCTCGGGCGAAGTCTCTACACGGCCGTTCTGATCCTGGGGTTTCTGTTCGGCTGGAAGGTCATATATCCGGCGCTGACGTTCGGCGCGCGCGACCGGGCCAGCGATCTGGCCTGGGATGTGTCCGGATTCTTCATCACCACCGATGCCGGTCTGAGCCTGATCGCCGGGGTCTTCGTCTGGATCGTCCTCGCCATCATTCCGTCCGCGGCCATCGTGCGGCGCATCCCCATGCCGCACAAGGCGGCCTTCTATCTGGGCCTTCGCCGCCAGACCGAGATCGAGGCCCCGGCCTTCATGCGACGGTGGAGCGAAGGGGTGGAGCCCGCGCAGGGCGATACCTCCGACAAGGCTCTCGCAACCTTCATCGATGCGCGGATGGGCGCCGTGTTGCGCAAGGGCCTGACGCGTAGCGCGCCCGCCGCCCTTCTCCTGCTTCTGCCGTTCTTCTGGCTGGATATGCGCCACTTTACCGTTCTGTCGGACCAGGGCGTCCACCAGTCCGGCCTCTTCGATCCGGGCGTGACGTTGCAGGATTGGGA
>CAYULR010000415.1:0-1808 GCA_964445685.1 uncultured Algimonas sp. | reverse complement strand
CGAGAGCTTCGAGCCGGAGGACTGGGCCGAAGCGCTGGCGACCGCGACGGCGCATAGCGTGCCCGTGACGGCGGCGGACCGCCAGGCAGAGCCGGAGGCGAGACGTTGCAGCGCAGGCAGAAGGGCGAGCAGAGCGGCACTGAAAAGCACGGCTCCGACCAGGCCCGTCTCCAGCCAGGTCTGGATGCCGATATTGTGCGGGTGGAGCGACACGAAGGGGATGTCCACACCGATGCGCGTGGTGAAATCGTCCTGCAGCGTGCGCGAACTGTCGAGGCCCTTGCCAATCCAGGGCGACTCCGAAATGCGCGCAAGGCTGTAGTCCCACATGCGCAGGCGGTGGTCCCAGCTCATGGGAAGGCCGTTCTCGATCGAGGGCCGGACCATCCTGGACAGCCAGCCGACAAACGGCGCGAACAGGACCGTCGCCGCCAAGCCGACAACCGCCAGGCGGACCGATCCCTTCGGCCAGACCCGTCCGACGGCGAGCCCCGCCAGTCCGGCGGCGAGCACGATGGGAACGATGGCCAACCGGTTCAGCATCGTGCCGATGACCAGCAGCGCGCAGAAACCGAGGATGGCCGGACCGCGCCGCGGCTTGGGCAGGCGTGTCGCGAACAGCGCCACCAGCAACGGCGAGAGCACGGCGTAGACGACATGCCCACGCCCGATATTCATCTCCGCCTCGCCCTGGCGCTTGTTCAGATCGCCGTCTGGACCGACCGGGTCGAGGAAGGTGTTGATGCCGTATCCCGACGCCACGTCGAGGGCGAGCACCGCCACGCCGCCGACCGCCATCGCCATGACGAGGTGCGACAGCAGCAGGCGCGTCTCCGCCGTGCGGCTGGCGACCAGAACCGGGATGGACGCGGCGACAGCCATCTGCGCGCCGAGCCGCACCGCCGTGCCGGGTCCCTGCCCGCTCCACGAACCGCTGACGCCGAGCCAGAGAAAGAAGAGGGCGAAGGCGAGGACGGGCCACAGCACGGGGCGCGAGACGATAGGCGGCGCATCTTCGCGCGCGACCCAAACCGCCCACCCGGCCAAGCCGAGCAGGATCGCCAGCCCGGCAAAGGCCAGCCCGCCGAAATGCGCGTAGATCGCAATCGGCGCCAACCAGAGCCAGAGCCAGACGGTCGCGGTCCTGTCGAGCATCCCGCGCAAGGGAGTGTGTCCCCTACCCGGCCGAGGCGGCGCGTTTCAGGTCCGGCGCCGTGGCCTCGTCGACGAGCGCCTGGATGGCGTCCTCGACGGAGACGATCTCCTGCCCCTTGGAGCCGAGACGGCGCAGGGCGAGCTTGCCCTCTTCCGCTTCGCGGCGTCCCACGACGGCGATGACCGGGACCTTGCGGTCCGCAGAGAGCTCGCGGATCTTGTAGTTGATCTTCTCGTTGCGTGTGTCGAGCTCGGCGCGGAGGCCTGCCGCCTTCAGCTTGGCCACGACCTCTTCGGCGTAGGGGTCCGCATCCGACGTGATGGTCGCAACGACCACCTGCACGGGCGAGAGCCAGAGCGGGAACTTGCCCGCATAGTTCTCGATCAGCACGCCGAGGAAGCGCTCGAAACTGCCCAGCACGGCGCGGTGCAGCATGACGGGTGCGTGCTTCTGGTCGTCGGAGCCGATGTAGGAGGCGTCGAGGCGCTCCGGCAGGTTGGGGTCCAGCTGGATCGTGCCCGCCTGCCATTCGCGGCCAATGGCGTCGCGCAGCACGAAATCGAGCTTCGGGCCGTAGAACGCGCCGTCACCTTCATTCAGTTCGACGTCCAGACCCGACGCATCCGCCGCCTCTTTCAGCGCGGCTTCGGAC
>CAYULR010000414.1:1584-1828 GCA_964445685.1 uncultured Algimonas sp. | reverse complement strand
GTAATATACGTGCTGCTTGCTATTCCTTTAAAATCTTACATTCAACCAGCATTGATTATGATGGCGATTCCCTTTGGTATCGTCGGAGCTATCATCGGGCACTGGCTAAACGACCTCACTATTAGTATTTTGTCATTGAATGGTATATTGGCTTTGAGTGGTGTGGTGGTTAACGACAGCTTATTGTTAGTCTCACGCTTTAATGAATTACGCAAAGATGATGGTTTTTCAGTTCATGACGCGA
>CAYULR010000414.1:0-1574 GCA_964445685.1 uncultured Algimonas sp. | reverse complement strand
GTAGAAGCGTGTAGCAGTCGTTTACGCGCTGTGTTTTTGACCTCAATTACTACCTGCGCCGGCTTGGTTCCATTATTGAGTGAAACTTCTTTGCAAGCTCAGTTTCTAATACCAGCGGCGGCATCCTTGGGTTATGGTATTTTGTTTGCGACCCTTATAACCTTAGTATTAATTCCGGCTTTGTTAAAAATTCAAAGCGATGCGAATAGCGGCATTACTCGTGTATTAAGGTTTATGGGTGTGAAGAGCAGTAATGACCAAAACGAAGTAACAGAGTTAAGTAAAATATGATTAACATATTATTGGTTGAAGACGACATAGATTTAGCTGCGACAATAGTCGATTACCTTGAGATTGAAGACATTGCTTGTGACCATGCAAGCAATGGTGTTGCAGGCTTGAATTTGGTTGAGTCTAATCGATATCAGATGCTTATTTTGGACATTAATATGCCTAAAATGGATGGCTTGACTTTATGCAGCTATCTTCGTGACAAAGGCATAGACACACCTATTCTTATGCTTACCGCACGCGATACACTGGAAAATAAATTAGATGGCTTTGAGGCAGGGGCAGATGACTACCTTGTAAAGCCATTTGCAATGGAAGAACTGGTAGCGCGAGTAAATGTACTTTCCAAGCGTCGCAGCGGCGAGGCGAAAAATCTTAATATAGGCAATTTGCTTGTAGACTTTCGCCACAAACGTGCCACTGCAGAAGGATGCATGTTAAAGCTGTCACCTATTGCATTTAAGCTATTAGAGACATTAGCTCGGGCTTGCCCGAATGCGGTCAATCGCAAAGATATTATGCAAGCCATATGGGGGAATGACCAGCCCGACAGCAATAGCTTAAAAGTCCACGTATATCACCTGCGTAAAGAACTTGAACGAGCCTCAAGTAATGCCAAGTTAGTCACAGTTCCCAACATTGGCTTTGCTTTGCAAGAGACTGCGAGCGAAGGAAATGAGCTGTGAATATTCGTCCTAGCCTTCGTTTGTATTTTTTTGCCAGCGTGTTGCTGCTTAGCTCTTTGATGGCAGCAGGATTTTCGATACTGAGTATCGACTATTTTGTTGATGGCCTAGACAGAGGGCTAAACGGCACAATGTATGAAATATCTCAATCAACTGAGGTTGATGCAGGTAAAGCGATTAACATCCTTGGTTTTAACGTTACGAGCCGCTGGCAAGACACACCTAGTATCATTCGAGATCAGTTTGAGGTGCCACCTACTCTCGAAGGCGAGCTTTATAAATATAAAGATCAAGAGTCTATTTTTTCAATGCCAGAAAATCTATATTTTGTCGTGTTGTATAAAGCACCTAACGGTGAAAATAGGTTTGTATCTAAAGTCATACTAGAAAAAGATATTCCTATAGCAATTGGAAATACCAACCCAAAGCAGCGCTTATTATGGGTAACCATTACTGCTCTAACGGCTATAATCTTATTTGCGTTTATGTTGCTTATAATTATGCAGAAAATAGCCAAGCCCATCGAATCATTAAGAAATTGGGCACGACAATTAAACTCCAGCTATGTTGATCAAACCCCACCCGATTTCAGCTATC
>CAYULR010000413.1:1465-1842 GCA_964445685.1 uncultured Algimonas sp. | reverse complement strand
GCCCTTCGCCGAACTGGCTGTAGTAGCTGCGAATGCCTGCAATATCCGCCTTGGCGGCGTCCGAATACCGAAGCCTCACGGTGCGCTGATCGGTGCGAAAAGCGCCTCGATTTCCTCCTCGGATGCGTACTTCACATGAGGGTTTATAAGACGCCGAGTGATTTCGGCTTCCTGTTCAGGACACAATTCAAAGGCTTCTTTCGGCTCATCATAGATGTCGTACAAACGAGCCAGGCTCTGTATCAATGACGCCCGCGCGCGGTCATCGAGCTTTTCTGACAGTTCGGAGAGTTCTTCGAAAATCGTCATGCTCCCCTCCTATCACACAGCGCTTGCGTCCGCCAACGCCGCCTCCATGAATGCGCCCAGCCTTAATT
>CAYULR010000413.1:0-1455 GCA_964445685.1 uncultured Algimonas sp. | reverse complement strand
GGAACGCATCGTGCCCGAACAGGCTCGTGAAGGTGAATAGCTCGCTGTCGCCCGCCAGCCGGTCGCGCAGTTCGCGCATGTCGGGCAGCGGGGCGAGCTGGTCCGAGATGGCGGTCATCAGCAGGGTCGGCGTGGTGATGGCTTCGGGCTCGACGCGGTGCAGGTCGATGGATTCCGACAGGGCGAGGAAGCGCTGCGCGTCCATGTGGGCAGCGAAGGCGTCGCCCCGGTTTTCGAGATAGTCGCAAATGTCGAACCGCGCCGGGTCCGCGCCGGTCTCGGCCAGCGCGAACCGGTCGGCAAACTCTTCGGGCGTTCGGTAGGTCGTCATGGCCAGCTCGCGCGCGAGCTTCAGCCCGTCTTCGGGGCGTCCCGCGTCTATGGCGAGACGCACCACCCGGCGTTGGATACCGCGCCAGCCCACGCCGATGGGATAGGGCTTGTGCGCCGCGCCGATAAGGCAGAGGTTTTGCACGCTGTCGGGGTAATCCCGCGCGAAGGCGAGCGCGCACATGCCGCCGTAGGAGCTTCCCACGATCGCGGTTGCGGGGCCGAGACCGTGATCGTCCATCAGCGCCTTGAGCCGCTTGGCCTGGTCCGCCGTCGTGATCGTGTCCGGGCAGGCCTCCGCGCCGATATTGGGCGCGAAGTCCAGGCCCAGCACCTGCACGCGGGTCAGGTCCACAGCGCCGCCGGGCCGCACGAGCCGCGACCACCAGCCGCGACCCTTGGGCGGCCCGTCCGCGACGTGACGGGTTGCTGAGATGCCGCCCAGCACGACGACGAGCGGCGCACCGTCCGCACCGTAAAGCCGCCCGTGGACCACGTCGCCGCGCATGTCGCAGCCGCGCGAGAGCGTCCAGTTGCCGAGGTCGGTCTGTATGTCGCGAGCCTGCACGCGCGCCTCCTGATGGGATGCGTCGTCATGCAGGCGGGAAGGGGAGGCGGCCCGGTCGGGCTGTCTCTCATCTTCCGGGCGAACTCGCAGGACTTGGCACCGGTGCGACATATGTCGCGGGTTGCCCCGGAGGTCGACAGGCCTTGTCCCTCGCTCCGGTCTTGATGAGTGGAGGCGCTATGGATGGGAGTGGGGGTGGGGTCAAGTGGGTGGGGAGGTGCCGCGAAGCGGCGGAGGGGGACAAAATAAAAAGGCCGACCCGACAGCGCTGAGCCTGTCAGGCTCGCGCAGAGAGTTCCCCTTCGCGTCCTTTGGGACGCGTGCCCTGCCGGGCAGGATTTGCTTCCGGACCGCTTTGCGGTCCTTGAAACCCTATCGGGAAGCAAATCCGTGGGGCTAGCCGGATGTCGGCGCCCCCTTGTCCCATATAATCGCCATGAACATGCCCTTCATCGGCTGCAGCAAGGCCACGCACAGCAGCGCCAGGAACACGCTCACCCCCGTGATCGACGCCCA
The DNA here is from genome assembly GCA_964445685.1 of uncultured Algimonas sp. GTDB lineage: Bacteria > Pseudomonadota > Alphaproteobacteria > Caulobacterales > Maricaulaceae > Litorimonas. The sequence goes on along the minus strand of CAYULR010000413.1, from coordinate 41 downwards.
CATCGGCCAGTCTTCCTTGAAGACGATCCAGTGAAAGACCG
>CAYULR010000412.1:0-1857 GCA_964445685.1 uncultured Algimonas sp. | reverse complement strand
CTATTGGGCCGGCGGCAGCGGCGAGAAGGCCAGGACGCGGATCGAGACGGTCGCGGCGGGCGCGAAGGCGAACTCGGAACTGCTCTCCGATCCGCTCCATGTGCTCCGCGCGTTCGGCGGGCGCGACCTGGCCGGGACGGTCGGCGCGATCCTGGCCTGCGCGCACCAGCGCATTCCGGTCATCCTCGACGGCTATGTCGTCTGCGCGGCGGCGGCGGTCGTCCATGCGCTGAACCCCCAGGCCGTGGCGCACTGCCTGGCCGGACACGTGACGGCGGAGCCCGCGCATCAGGCGTTGCTCGACCGGATGGATCTCGACCCCGTGCTGGACCTCGGAATTAATATTGGCGACGGAACGGGCGGAACCTTGGCGCTGAGCCTGCTTCAAGCCGCAAATGCGGGGCTTTCGACCCTCGACGGGGCCTAAGCCGGGCAAGCAATGCCTGCGCTGACCTGAAACAGGGGGCATTAGTTCCAGCCTGCTCCCCCCTTCCGCTCGAGGTGTCGCCCGTGAGCCTTCTGTCCCATCCCGATTTCGACGGCCACGAAGCCGTCCACGTCTTTCACGATGCCGAGACAGGCCTGCGGGCCTTTATCGGCGTGCACAATACGAACCGGGGTCCGGCGAGCGGTGGGACGCGGTTCTGGCACTATGCCGACGACGCGGCAGCGCTGACGGACGTGCTGCGCCTGTCGCGCGCCATGAGCTTCAAGAACGCCGTGGCGCGGCTCCGGCTCGGCGGGGGCAAGGCCGTCATCATGCGTCCCGAGGGCGACTTCGACCGCGAGGCGCTGTTCGCTGCCTATGGCCGCGCCGTGGAGACGGTCAACGGGACCTACATCACGGCCGAGGATGTCGGCGTTTCCCCTGCCGACATGGCGACCATCAAGACCCAGACGGACCATGTGGCAGGACTGACGGCGGGCGAGAACGCTTCCGGCGATCCGTCGCCCGTGACGGCCGACGGTGTCTTCCGCGGCACGAAGGTCGCGGCGCGCCATGCCTTCGGCTCCGACGATCTTTCCGGGCGCCGTGTCGCCGTTCAGGGCCTGGGCAGCGTCGGATACGCGTTGGCGGAACATCTCGCCAAGGCGGGGGCGGAGCTCCTGGTCGCGGATATCGACCTCGACATTCTGGAGAAGGCCAAGACGGAGCTCGGCGCGGAGGTCGTTCCGGTGACGGAAATCCACGCCGCCGACGCCGACATCTTCGCGCCCTGTGCGCTGGGCGGCGCGATCAATGCGGAGACCGTTCCGCAGCTGCGTGCCAAGGTCGTCGCGGGCGCGGCTAACAATCAGCTGCGCAGCCCCGACATGGCAAACGCCTTGCGCGCGCGCGGCATCCTCTACGCTCCGGACTATGTGCTGAACGCGGGTGGCATCATCAACGTCGCGGCGGAAGTCTCCGGCGACTACGACCCGGCCTGGGTGGAGAAGAAGCTCGGCCAGCTGGAGGAAACGCTGGACCAGGTCTTCGACCAGGCGGCGAAAGAGGGTCTGACGACCGCGACCGTGGCCGAGCGCATCGCACGCGACCGCATGGCCGAGAAACGCGATTGGCGGCCCGCCAAGCGTTGACTCCCCCGGCGATAGCCTCACTGTGGTTGCAAACCTTGGGGAGGTTACAATGGACGTCACAGGATTTCTGAACCCGGTCATCGCGCTGGTCATCTGGTCGCTGCTGGTCTGGGTCGTGCTCTACGCCCGGCGCATCCCGGCGATGAATGCGGCGAAGATCGCGCCCGATACGGCCAAGTCGCCGGATGGCGACTGGAAGGGGCAGTTGCCGCTAAAGGTCGAAGCGGCGGCGCATAACTATAATCACTTGATGGAACAGCCGACCATCTTCTACGCCTT
>CAYULR010000411.1:519-1858 GCA_964445685.1 uncultured Algimonas sp. | reverse complement strand
CGGCAAGGCCTTGCTGGAAGGCCGCTGGAGCCATGGCGGGCAGAGCCTCGACGTCGGCGCGCACGGCTATCCCTTCGCCACCTCCCTGCCGTCCGAGCGGTTCGCGCTCTGGCTCCACGGTTTCGACTGGCTGGACGACCTGCTGGCCGTGCCGGGCGGTCAGGCCAAGGCCGCGCAATTGGTCGAACAATGGGTCAAGACCTATGGCAGCACGAACGATTTCGTCCACGCGCCGGAACTCCAGGCCCGCCGGCTGCTGAACTGGGGGCGCGGGCTCAGCGCGCTGGGGCAGCCGGGCGACCTGGTCCACACGGATTATGCGGCGCAGGTCCGCCGCCTGCGCCGCGACCTCGGCCTGCTGCCCGTGGGCCTGCCGATCCTGCGCGCCCAGGCCGCGCTGGCGGTCTTTTCCGCCCGGCAGACCCTGCCGCTCTCCGGGCGTGCCCAGTCGCAGATGGACCGCACGCTGGATGCGCTCGACGCGCTGGTCGACGCGCAGGTCCTGCCTGACGGCGGCCATGTCAGCCGCGCCCCGTCCGATTCGCTGGACGCGCTCGCCATCCTGCTGGCCGTGGACGCGGTCTTCGCCGCCGCCGGGCTGGAACGCTCCCGCGCGCAGGGCCGCGCCATCGACCGGTTGCGCCCCATGGTGGCCACGCTGCGCCATACGGATGGCGGCATGGGACTGTTCCACGGCGGCCACACGGGCGAGCCGGCGCGCATCGACGCGCTGCTGCGCACGGGCGGCGCGGGCGAAGTGCAGACATTTTCCGTCAGTTCCCATTCCGGCTACCAGCGGCTGGAGGCCGGGCAGACGGTCGCCCTGATCGATGCGGGCGACGTCGCGCCCCGGCCCTACGACGCGCAGGCGCACCTCGCCCCGCTCGCGCTCGAAGTCTCCACGCAGGACGGGCGGCTGCTGACCAATTGCGGCTGGCACCCGGCCACGCCGCCCGACTGGCGCCGTCCGGTCCGGTCCAGCGCGGCGCACACGACGCTGACGCTGAACGGCCGTTCGCCGGGCGAAATCCTCGAAGACGGCTTCGCCGCAGCCGCGCTGGGCCCCGTCATTGCGCGCGAGCCCGCCAATGTGCGCGCGCGCCGCAACGAACAAAGTCGCGGGATATGGTTGGAGAGTTCGCACGACGGTTATAGGGACGAACACGGGCTGGTGCATCGCCGCCGCCTGTTCTTGGAAGAAACCGGAGACGACATCCGTGGTGAAGACAGCCTGTTCGTGCCCGCCGGAGACGTTCCGGTTTCCCGCGAAACCGTACCGTTCGCCCTCCGCTTCCACTTCCACCCGGATGTCCGCGTGAGCCTGGCGCAGGATCTGTCC
>CAYULR010000411.1:0-488 GCA_964445685.1 uncultured Algimonas sp. | reverse complement strand
GGTCGCTCCGGCTGGCGCTTCCGCACCGATGGCGGGCCGCTCGTCGTGGAACCTTCCGTCTATCTGGGCGATGGCGGACGCCCCGTGCGCTGCCAGCAGCTCGTCATTTCGGGCCGCGCGCTCGCCGACGGGGACGGGCAGGGCAAGGAAAACCGCGTGCGCTGGTCCATGCGCCGCCTGAAGGGGCGCGAGTGATGGGCCGGCCTGCGACCGACGACCGCCTGCCGGACCGCCGCGCCGCGCGCCGCCGCGCCTCCGACCGCCGCCACCCGGTCAGCCGCATCGCGACGCGCATCGCCGTGGTCCTGTTCGACAGCGCCATGGCCGCGCTCGCCATGCTGGTGGCGGTCCGGTTGCGCTACGACGCGCTCAGCCAGGACGTGTTCGCCAACATCGACGTGCGCGCCGCTGCCGTGACGGCCGCCGTCGCGGCCACCGTCTGGGTGCTGATGCGCCAGGACCGCCTGATCTGGCGGTTCACGTCTTTG
>CAYULR010000410.1:0-1872 GCA_964445685.1 uncultured Algimonas sp. | reverse complement strand
GGTGTCAGGAGGCGAACTGCACCGCGCAATTTCCGGGCGAGCCCGGTTTGTGGTATGGGCGGGCCATGAAAACGCTCGTCCAGTCCATCACAAAGCCCCTCGTCCTGTCCGTTTCCGCGACCTTTCTGTTGGCCGTTCCGGCCAGCGCGCAGCTGATCGTGCTGGGCGAAGGCCACGCAGCGGGCTGCTACCAGTCCGCGCTGACGGGCAATCCCGGCACGCGCAGCGCGCTGCAGACCTGCAACGACGCGCTGGAGCGCACGACGCTGACCCGGCGCGACCGCGCGGCCACGCTCGTCAACCGCGGTGTGCTGCTGATGCGCGCGGGCGAGAACGAACGCGCCGAAGCCGACTACGTCGCCGCGCTGGAGATCAAGCCAGACCTGCCGGAAGCGCACATCAACCACGGCGTGGCGCTCTACCACCAGGAGAAGTTCGCGGACGCGCTGGCGGCCTATGACCGCGCGCTGGCGGGCGAGGAGACGGACAAGGACGCGCTGGCGCTGTTCAACCGCGGCCTGGTGCACGAGCGCCTGGAGAACACGACCCGCGCCTACCGCGATTTCAAGCGCGCCTCGGAGTTGATGCCCGACTGGGACCAGCCGCGCGACGCGCTGACCCGCTTCACCGTGACCAAGCGCAGCAGCTAAGCCGCCCGACACGGCTTGCGTTCATCGCGCAGCCAGCTAGACACGCGGCCATGAAGAAGATCGCGCCCTCCTACGACTATGACGACCTGATCGTTTCCGGCGAGCAGTCCCTGTTCGGCCCCGGCAACGCCAAGCTGCCCCTGCCGCCCATGCTGATGCTCGACCGGATCGAGAAGATCAGCGACGAGGGCGGTGCCTACGGCAAGGGCGAGATCGTCGCCCATCTCGACATCGATCCGTCGCTCTGGTTCTTCGAATGCCACTTCCAGGGCGATCCCGTCATGCCGGGCTGCCTCGGCCTCGACGCCATGTGGCAGCTGGTCGGCTTCTGGCTCGGCTGGACGGGCGGACAGGGCCGCGGCCGCGCGCTCGGCGTGGGCGAGGTGAAGTTCACCGGACAGGTCACGCCCGACATCAAGAAGGTCCGCTACGAGATCGACATCAAGCGCGCCATCCGCCGCAAGCTGGTGCTCGGCATCGCCGACGGCCGCATGTACGCGGACGACGAGCTGATCTACCAAGCCAAGGACCTGCGCGTCGGCCTGTTCGTGCGCGAAGAGGGCTGACAAGCCTTCGTCCCCGGCATTCATTGCCGGGGCCTCCCTCGGTCATGGTCCCACGGCGGCCCGGCCCAGTCCCAGCTCAAGACAAGCCAGAGACCCCGGCAACGCGTGCCGGGGACGGCGTATGGCGTTGATTACGCCGCCGCCTTTGCTACATCTGACACGAACATTCACGGAAAGCCCTCCATGACCCAACAGAAACGTCGCGTCGTCGTCACAGGCCTCGGCATCATCAGCTGCATCGGCAACGACGCCGACACGGTCGCGGAGTCCCTGAAGAACGGAACCTGCGGCATCCGAACGGACGAGAAGATGGCGGAGCTGGGCTTCCGCAGCCAGGTCTCCGGCCGCCCGGCGGACACGTCCGAACAAGCCAAGGAAATCATCGGCAAGCGCTCGCTTCGCTTCATGGGCGACAGCGCCATCTGGTCCGGCCTCGCCATGGACCAGGCGATCCGCGATGCGGGCCTGACCGAGGAGATGGTCTCCAACCCGCGCACCGGCATCATTGCGGGCTCGGGCGGTCCGTCCTCGCTCGAGATCGTCCGCGCGTCGGACATCACGCGCAAGAACAACTCGCCCAAGCGCATCGGGCCGTTCGCGGTGCCCAAGGCGATGAGCAGCACGGTCTCCGCCACGCTCGCCACCCACTTCAAGAT
>CAYULR010000409.1:0-1875 GCA_964445685.1 uncultured Algimonas sp. | reverse complement strand
AAAACGGGCATGCGTTTCACAAGGCCGCCATAAAAGGCAATCTCGCGCGTGTGCATCCGGTCGTAGATCACACCCACGCAGAAGAAGAGCGCGCCGGAGACCAGGCCGTGGCTGATCATCTGGAAGATGCCGCCCTGGATGCCCTGCAGGTTGAAGGTGAAAATACCCATCGTCACAAAACCCATGTGAGCCACGGAGCTGTAGGCGATCAGCTTCTTCATGTCCGTCTGACGGTAGGCCACCAGCGACGTGTAGATAATCGCGATCACGGACAGTCCGAAGACGAGCGGTGCGAACTGCACGGACGCATCCGGGAAGTAGGGCAGCGAGAAGCGCAGGAAGCCGTAGCCGCCGAGCTTCAGGAGAATACCCGCCAGGATGACGGACCCTGCCGTCGGGGCCTGCACGTGGGCATCCGGCAGCCATGTATGGACCGGCCACATCGGCATCTTAACCGCGAAAGACGCGAAGAAGGCGAGCCACAGGAAGGTCTGGACATTTACGGGAATGTCGAGATCCTTCAGCGCCCGGATGTCCGTCGTCGGCTCACCCAGCTGCACACCGCTTTGCGAGTAGAGCCACAGGATAGCCGCCAGCATCAGCACGGAGCCGAGCAGCGTGTAGAGGAAGAACTTGTAGGACGCGTAGACCCGGTTCGCTCCGCCCCAGACACCGATGATGATGAACATCGGGATCAGGACCGCTTCGAAGAAGATGTAGAACAGGATCAGGTCGAGCGCGCAGAACACGCCGATCATCAGGCTTTCCAGCAGCAGGAAGGCGATCATGTAGTCTGCCTTGCGTTCCTTGATCGATGTCTCGGACGCCAGGATGCAGAGCGGGGTCAGGAACGCCGTCAGCAGGATGAACAGCACGGAAATGCCGTCCACGCCCATGCGGAAGTCGATACCTCCGCCGAGCCAGGCGGCCTGTTCGGTGAATTGGTAGGCCGGGTTGGACGCATCGAAGTCGACGACGAGAACCACGGACAGCAGCAGCACGATCAGGCTGACGAGCAGCGCCGTGCGCGGCGCGTTGCGTTCCGTCTGGTCGCGACCGTCTTCGCGCGTCAGCCTGGACACGAAAGCCAGGAACAGCGCGCCGATCAGCGGGATGGCGACCAGCGCCGGAAGAATGGGCAGGTTGGAAAACACCGGACTAACCCCCCAGTCCGCGAACGCCGATGACGATGAGCACGGCGACACCGATCAGCATGACGAAGGCATAGTGGAACACTTTGCCGGATTGCAGGCGGGACAGTCTGCGCGACGCCCCGGCGGTGAAGCTGGCGACACCGTTCGGGCCGAAACGGTCGACGATGCCGACATCCACGACCTTCCAGAAGAAGTCACCCAGCGCGCGGGCTCCGCGCACGATGGTCGCGTCGTAGATTTCGTCCACGTACCACTTGTTTAGCAGGAAGCGGTAGAGCGGTGAGCCGCCCGTGGCTTCGACCTCGTTGATGCGCTTCTGCGTTCCATCGCGGCGGTACATCGCCCAAGCCAGGATAAAGCCGAGCGCTGTCACGACCAGCGGCGAGAAGAGGACCCAGAGCGGGTATTTGTGACCGCCGCCATGCGCGCCCTCATAGCCTTCGCCGGCGGCATAGAGGTTGGCCGGTGCGGAGGCGTAGTCCTTCCCAGCGCCCGGCAGCGCGCCGTGCCAGAAGTCATTCAGATTGTAGCGGAAGCTCTCATAGAAGACCGCGCCGACAACGATGGCGCCGATGGAGAGCACGACGAGTGGAACGCGCATCGACCACGGACTTTCATGCGCATGGGCCAGCGTATGGTCGTCGCCACGATACTTTCCGTGAAAGGTCATGAAGATCAGGCGCCAGCTGTAGAAGCTGGTCATCAGGGCTGCGACCAGACC
>CAYULR010000408.1:539-1901 GCA_964445685.1 uncultured Algimonas sp. | reverse complement strand
CTTCAAGGGCTTATGTCGGTGCGTTCAACTTCAAGGGCACGGACCAGTCCAAGAATGTCGGCCAGCTGTCGGGCGGTGAGCGCAACCGCGTGAACCTCGCCAAGATGCTGACGCGCCCGGCCAACCTGCTGCTGCTCGATGAACCGACCAACGATCTGGACCGCGAAACGCTGGCGTCACTGGAAGTCGCGCTGGAGAAGTTTCCCGGCTGTGCCGTGGTGATCTCGCACGACCGCTTCTTCCTCGACCGCGTCGCGACGCACATCCTCGCCTATGAGGGTGACAGCCACGTGGAATGGTTCGAAGGGAACTTCGCGGACTATATCGAGGACAAGAAGCGGCGTCTGGGCGACGACGCGGATATTCCGAAGAAGCTGAAGTTCGTGAAGTTCGAGCGCTAAGCCCAAATCTCATCTCTAGCCACTGCGCGCGCCCACCGGTCGTAGGGCGGCGCGCGCAGCGAAGCGAGCACGGGGGTCTATGACCGCTCCGCGCGACTCCAGCGCGGCGAGCGGCAGCGAGAGACCGTCTGCTGCACAGGCATTTTGCATCTGTCCCCCTCCGTCTCACTGCGTTCGACACCTCCCCCTTACGGGGGAGGAACTGACAGTTAGGATTGGCAGCAACCTGAGTTCCTCCCCTGCAAGGGGGAGGGGGACCGCGACGAAGTCGGGGTGGAGGGCGGCACCGAATAGAGCCGCGCCATGCGCGTCCTGCCCCTCTCGCCAACCCGCACGGCATAGCCGTGCGGCGCTTCGTTATTGGTTGTCCACTGGACGACCAATCGGAGACACTACGCGCCCTTAACCCTCCCATGCTAGCGTCACCCCATGACGCGCCTCCTGCTCACCCTCGCACTCCTCCTCATCGCGCTTCCCGCCCGCGCAACCGAGCCCGCCCCGCACATTGTCGTCGACCAGTTCGGCTACCTCCCATCCCTGGATAAACGCGCCGTCATCCGGGACCCGCGCGTGGGGTTCGACGCGTCTCGCAGTTTCGAACCCGGCGGCCTTTACGCCGTGGTCGATGTCCGCTCCGGCGAGGATGTCTACCGTGGCCGACCCGTTGCGTGGAAAGGCGGGCAGGTGGACGAGACGTCCGGCGACCGCGTCTGGTGGTTCGACTTCTCCTCGCTGCGCGATCCGGGCACCTACGTCGTGCGCGATCTCGAACGCGGCGTGGACAGCGATCCGTTCCGCATCTCGCGGGCGGTCTACCGCAACGTGCTGCGCGATGCTTTCCGCGTCTTCTACTACCAGCGGGCCGGGCTGGAGAAACGCCGTCCCTTCGCCGCGCCGGCCTGGCAGGACGGCGCGTCGCATCTGGGGCCGGGGCAGGACGGCGAAGCCCTGCCGCACGGAA
>CAYULR010000408.1:0-529 GCA_964445685.1 uncultured Algimonas sp. | reverse complement strand
ACGATGCCTCCCGCGCGCGCGACCTGCGCGGCGGCTGGTTCGATGCGGGCGACTACAACCAATACACCAGCTGGACGGCCGACTATGTGTCCCGGCTCCTCGCGGCCTATCTCGAAAACCCGGTCGCCTGGACCGACGACATGGACATTCCCGAATCCGGCAATGGCATTCCCGACGTGCTGGACGAAGCCCGCTGGGGTCTCGCCTGGCTGGAGCGGATGCAGGAAGAGGACGGCGCGATGTTGTCCGTGCTGGGCCGCGACTCCGCGTCTCCGCCGTCTGCGTCCAAGGGGCCGTCCTTCTACGGCGATCCCAACACGTCGGCCACGCTGACGGCGGCGGGGGCCTTCGCCTTCGCCGCGCAGGTCTTCGCGGACCATCCAGCGCTGGCTGGCGATGCCGCGCGCTACAAGGACCGCGCGCTGAGGGCTTGGCGCTGGGCGGACGCGAACCCGGACGTCAAATTCTACAATAATAGCGATGAACCCGGCACGCAGGGACTCGCCGCCGGGCAGCAGGAAGTGGACGG
>CAYULR010000407.1:0-1916 GCA_964445685.1 uncultured Algimonas sp. | reverse complement strand
ATCAACATGATGTTCGAAGCCTTGGGTAATGCCTCCTATGGCAGCTCGACGTCGGCGGCGACGCGCTACGGCGAAATGAAGCGCCGCCAGGACAGAGCGCGCCACGACTACGTCATGTCGACCTACCGCAAGGGTAGCGTCAATTACGGAGCCTGCGCGACTGTGAACTCGCCGGGGTGCTAGCGTGCCTCCATCACAAGCGTGACCGCGTCCGAACGTCGTTGCGCGAACCGCACCGGCGCACTAGCCGCATCTCTCCCAAGCAAGGAGATTAATATGATCGGCTACGTCACCATCGGGGTTCGCGACATGGATGCGGCGAAGAAATTCTACACGGAACTGACGGGACAGCCCGTGCAGTTCGATGGCGGGCGCATTGCTTTCATCGGAGAAAGCATGGGCGGGCCGATGATTTCCGTCTGCGTCCCTTACGACGAGAACGACCCGCACCCTGGCAACGGCACCATGATCGCCCTGCGCGGCGGGAGCCATGAGGGTTGCGACGCCATGTACAAGAAAGCCATCGAGCTCGGCGCGACCTGCGACGGCGAACCGGGGTCGCGCATTCCGGGGCAATTCTACGGCGCCTACGTCAAGGACCCGGACGGCAACAAGCTCTGCTTCTACGACTTTAGCTAGGTCGTGGACTCATAAAACCGCGTCCACAGTCTTGTGTTTGCGAGGGCTATGGCGGCGCGGAAGTTCCGTGCGAGTTTGGCGTATCGCGTTGCGCAGCGTCGGAAGTGTTTGAGTTTGTTGAAGTATCTCTCCACGAGGTTGCGCTGCCGATAGACGTCCCGCTCGACGCTGCGCTGTGTCTTGCGTGAGCGCGTGCTCGGGATGTGTGCCCGGATGCCCTGTTGGGCGAGTGTGCTGATGAGCGCATCGGAGTCGTAGCCCCGGTCCGCCACCACATCGGCCACGCCTTCCAGACGCTCCAGCAGGGGCAGGGCGGCGGGCTTGTCGTTGGCTTGTCCGGGGGTGAGCGAGAAGATGAGCGGCAGGCCTCGGGCATCCACCACGGCATGGACCTTGGTGCTCAGTCCCCCGCGAGAGAGACCGATGGCGTTATCCGGCCCCCCTTTTTTGCGCCCGCTGCGTGCTGATGGGCGCGGATGATGGAGCTGTCGATGTGGACCATCGCATCGGGCATGTGCTCGGTCAGCGCCTCGAAGACCCTGATCCATATGCCTTTCTTCGCCCAGCGGTTGAACCGGTTGTAGACGGTCGTGTGCGGGCCGTAACGCGCGGGGAGATCACGCCACGGCGCACCCGTGCGCAGGATGTAGAAGATGCCGTCGAGCACGCGACGGTCGTCCACGCGCGCCACGCCGCGAACATCGCTTGGTAGAAGTGGCGCAATCAACGCCCACTCCGCATCACTCAGGTCGAACCGGGACATATGCGCACTCCAAAAAAGAACACGCCAAGTGAATCAAAACCAGAAGCCTGCTGCAAGATGATTTATGAGTACAGGACCTAGCCGACTAGGCGCACCGTGCGCTGCCCGCCGGGGGCGGGTTCCGGCAGCATGGTCGCCAGCACTTCGCGAAGGTCGCGCAGATTGTCCACCGATGCGCACAGGGACTCGCCGTCCACGGAAAGCTGCACCTTCAATCCGCTCGGCAGCGTCTGGATCGGCTGCGAGAGTTCGCGCTTCAGCGGGTCGGGATTGACGAGGTCGCGGTCTGCCCGGTCTTCCGCCACGCGGTCGTCGACCGTATCCGGGTTGACGCAGAGATCGAGAAGGTCGCTGGTCGCCCAGTCCTCCACATCGACACCGACGGCAAGCACAGAAATATCGTTGTCGCGCGCCAGTTTGCACGCTTCGATCACGCGCTGTATCTTGCTGGGCCGGCAGACCCGGTTGCGCTCCGACTGCGTGTCGAGGAAGGTCGTGAAGTCATGGCCTACCC
>CAYULR010000406.1:0-1921 GCA_964445685.1 uncultured Algimonas sp. | reverse complement strand
GTCGCGCGGCCATGCCCGGGAATATGCTTCACCACCGGCGCGACGCCCCCGCTCATCAGGCCGGACATGGCGGCGTGGGCGAGGTCCACGATCTGCGTCGTGCGATCGCCCAGCGCGCGGTCGGAAATGATCGGGTCGGCGCCCGGTTGCGGCAGGTCCAGCACGGGCGCGCAGTCCGCCGTGATGCCCACGGCCCGCAGGTCGTCCGCGATGAGCCGGTGACCGAGATAGGCGGCGCGGCGGCCCGCTTTCGGGTCCGCCGTATGGATCGCGGCATAGGCCGCCCCGGTCGGGTAGGCCCGCCAGTGAGGCGCTTTGAGGCGCTGGACGCGTCCGCCTTCCTGGTCGACGAAGATCAACGCGTCGCGACCGACCGTGTCGCGCAGATCGGCGCAGAGACGGCGCACCTGTTCCGGGCTTTCGACATTGCGGGCGAACAGGATGAACGCCCACGGGTCCGCATCGCGAAAGAAGGCTTTTTCGTTGGCGCTGAGGCGCGCCGCCGACAGGCCCAGGATAGCGGCGAGAGCCCCCACCCTAGCGGCGTCCGACGAAGCAGGACTGGCCCGCCGACTTCAAACGGTCGCAAAGCGCAGACGCTTCGGCGCGGCTGCCGAAGCCCGCGACACGCGCGCGGTAGTAGATACCCTTCTCGGCCAGATCGACGCGGACGATGTCGGGGCCGTAGCCGGACAGGATCGCGCTGTTGGCGGACTGGATGCGGGCGAAGGTCGCTTCGGCTTCCGACTGGCTGCGCAAGGACGCGACCTGCACGACCCAGTCGCCCGTGATCGTCTGGCGCGGCGCGGGCGCAGGTGCAGGAGCCGGAGTGGTCACGGGACGGGCAGCGGGCTGCTCGACCACCGGGTCCGGTGTGTCCTGTTGCGCTTGGGGTTGCGGCTCGGGCGTCTCGGTTGCGGGCTCCGGCTCGGGCGTGACGGGCGCTTCCGCGACCGCACGCTCCACGGGCTCTTCCGGTTGCGGCAGGGTGACGATGTCGGTCGAGGTCTCCTGCCCCGCCATCACGTCGAACACTTCCTTGTCCTGGTCCGGCGTCTGCGCGCCTTCGCGGTCTTCGGGCACGATTTTGAAGGGCGTGTTCTCGGCCGTGATGAGCGGCGGATCGCCCCGGTCGCGCACGCCGGGCTGGTAGATCTTGATGCCGATGAAGATCAGCGTCGCCAGCAGGCCGAACCCGATGACGAGCTTCAGCAAGCCCGCGCGTTCCGACGATCTCGCGACCTCGAAACCGCTGACCGATTCCACCGTCTCCATGGACGGATTGAATTCTGGACCGTTGGCGCTCATGGCCCTTCCCCTCAATGCCTCTACGTCTTCGACATTAGGGCAATCCCTGCTCGAGGTTAAAGACTTATTGCAGAGGCGGCGCTTCGCCTAGCCTCCGAGGTAGCCTGTGGCTGTGAACAGTTTGCGGTGCTCGGCAATGGCGAAGTTGTCGGTCATGGACGCGATATAGTCCGACACGACGCGGGCCGTTTCCGGCGCATGCGGACCCGCGCACTCCATCTGCAGCTCGGTCGGCAGGATGGACGGGTCGGAGATGAACAGCTCGAACAGTTCGGACACGACGCGCCCGGCTTGGCTCATCATGCGGTTGACCAGATAGTGGCGGTACATGCGCGTCATCAGGAACTCACGCAGCGGGCGCTCCTTCTCGCGAAACTCCTCACTGAAATCGCAGATCGCTTCCGGCAGGTGGCGGACGTCTTCGGGGCTTTGCGGGTCGTACTTGTCCAGACGTTTGCGCGTCTCGGCCAGCACGTCGGCGACCATGTGGCCGATCATGTCGCGCACGGCTTCGTGGATCATCCGGTCGCGCGTCGTGTCGGGATAGCGTTTCTTCACATCGGTGAAGGCCTCGCCCACGAAGGGCACGTCCATGATGTCCTCGACCGAGAAC
>CAYULR010000405.1:0-1930 GCA_964445685.1 uncultured Algimonas sp. | reverse complement strand
GGCGAGACCGTCTGCGACATCCCTATCGCGCCGCTGGCCGACGACGCCCCCAACTATGACCGCCCGCACGTGCCGACACCTGCGCGCGACGTGTTGCGTCCGCACGAAGTGAACGAGCCCGGCGACTATAACGAAGCGCTGCTTAAGGTCATCACCGACCCCGACATCGCGTCCAAGCGCTGGATCTGGGAACAGTATGACCGCCACGTCATGGCCGACACGGTGGACAGCAGCCAGAGCGGCGGCGACGCAGCCATCGTGCGCATCCACGGCGCGGACGGCCCCACGAAGAAGGCCGTCGCCATTACGGCGGACTGCACCCCGCGCTACTGCTACGCCGACCCGGTCCAGGGCGGACGCCAGGCCGTCGCGGAAAGCTGGCGCAACCTCACGGCGGTCGGCGCGGACCCGATCGCGATCACGGACTGCCTGAACTTCGGCAACCCCGAACGGCCAGAAATCATGGGCCAGTTCGTCGGCTGCGTCGAAGGCATGAACGAAGCCTGCCGCGCTTTCGACTACCCCGTCGTGTCCGGCAACGTATCGCTCTACAACGAGACCAACGGCACCGCCATTCCGCCGACCCCGGCCGTGGGCGGCGTCGGGCTAATCCCCGATATCGCCCTGCTGAAGACCCTCAAGGGCGCGCGAGAGGGCGAAACGCTCGTCCTGATCGGCGCGCATGAAGGCTGGCTCGGCAGCTCCATCTTCCTGCGGGCCGTCTCGGGCCGCGAAGAAGGCGCGCCGCCGCCCGTGGACCTCGACGGCGAAAAGCGCGCGGGCGACTATGTGCGCAAGCTCATCCGCAACCGCCGTGTCAGTTCTGTGCACGACCTCTCGGACGGCGGCCTGGCGGTCGCGGCCTGCGAAATGGGCTTTGCGGGCGGTGTGGGCGTGTCCCTGAAAAACCCGTCCGACCTGCCCGCCCACGCCTGGTATTTCGGCGAGGACCAGGGCCGCTACCTCGTCTCGACCGACAGCAATTCTATCAACCCCATCCTGACCACGGCCGAAGGCCTCGGCGTTCCGGCGCAGGTCGTCGGCACGGTCGGCGGCGCACGCCTTAAGGCAGACGGCGCGTTCGACGTGACGTTGGAAGGCCTGCGCGCCCGCTGGGAAGGCTGGATGCCCGGCCTGATGAGCGGCGCGACTGAGACCGTCTAGAGGAGACCGTATAATGGCGATGCGAGGCGAAGACATTGCGGCCATGATCCAGGCTGCCCTGCCCGATGCCGAGGTCGAGATGATCGACCTGGCGGGCGACAACAACCACTGGAAGGCCGTCATCGTGTCCGAAGCCTTCCGGGGCAAATCCCGCGTCGCGCAGCACCAGCTCGTCTATGCCGCGCTGCAGGGCAAGATGGACGGCGCGAACGGCGAACTCCACGCGCTGGCGCTGGAAACCCGCGCGCCCTGACACGCGTATCCTGAAGGACCCATGCGTTGAAGGCGCGCCCGCGCCTTCCTACCTAACGGCTCAATCCACTTTTCATTTTCCGAGACCCACAATGTCCGACACCAAAGCCAAGATCGCCGAGACCGTCTCCGCCAACGACGTCGTCCTCTACATGAAAGGCACGCCGACCTTCCCGCAATGCGGCTTCTCCTCCACCGTCGTGCAGGTCTTCGACTATCTGGGCGTGGACTACGCGTCCGTGAACGTGCTGGAAGATGCGGAGATTCGCCAAGGCATCAAGGACTACAATAACTGGCCGACGATCCCGCAAGTGTTCGTGAAGGGCGAGTTCATCGGCGGCTGCGATATTGTAAGAGAGATGTTCGAGAGGGGGGAGTTGAGGGGGATGCTCCAAGAGAAAGGCATCGCGGTCGAAGCCTGACCTCTCCCCTCGGCAAAAGGGCAACGCGCGCAGGCGTAGCCGAGCACGATGTTCTTTTGTCGCCGTCCGCGACTCCAGCGGACTGAGCGGCA
>CAYULR010000404.1:0-1932 GCA_964445685.1 uncultured Algimonas sp. | reverse complement strand
AAACGCTATTGCAGCCCTTCCACCGGGTTCAACCACGGACGGTCCGGGTCGGAGATGAACGCGGAATGCCGTCTCGGCAATCATCAGTCCTACATGGACGCCCATGCGGATGGGTACGAAGTGCACCTGCAATACCGGGAACGCGACTCGTTGGTCGCCGAGTGGGAACGCCGCCGCGATGCGCTCATAGAGGTCGAGGACGAATTGCTGGATGAGAGTTTAAGCGAGAAGGAGGCCCGGCGTCTGGAACGCCGGGCGAACCGTCTGCTCGCGGAGATGGAAGAAATACGTATCGACATCCGTGTCTTCGAGCGTCTCAACAGCCTGGACCGCTGGACGCCGCCGCGCGAGGACTGATCAATCCTAGCTCATGGGCGGTTCGCATTCCGGCGTCTCGCCCGCATGGACGCTGCGCGCCGTGAAAGACCCGCCAAAGCCCGATTGCAGGCCGTAATGGTAGAAGCAATTGCCGCGCTGGTAGATGTTGAAGCAGGCGCGGTGGATGCCGCCTTCGCCTTCCCAGTCATTATACTGAAAGCAGATCACGTTCGCCATGATCCGCCACGTGCCCGTGTCGACCTTGTCGCCATGGGCGTGACGGGTCGTCCCGTCCGCGCTGGTTGTTTCCTCGAACGCGAACGTATCGATGTTCGGGCGGCGGAAATTATAGGTGCCCCGGTGCGTCATGCCGGAAAACGCCGCCGTCAGCTCGTCCGAGTTGAGCGGGGCTTCCATGGACGGGTCGGGCAGGTAGTCGCCCTGCGCATTGGGCTGCATGGGTTCCACGGTCAGTTGCGCGAGCGCCGTGCTGGGCAGGGCGATCAGGAAGGCGGCGAGCAGAAGATGTCTAAGCAATGGAAGGCTCGCAATCCGCGCTTTCCCCGTCCAGAACGGTGATTGCGACGAGTGTGTCCGAAAGGGCCGAGAAGGCGAAGTAGCAATTGCCCTTTTCGTACATGTTGAAACAGCCGCCCGACAGTTCGGCATAGTCGAAACACACGACGTTCCCCAAGGTCCGCCATGTTCCTTCGGTCGCCTGGCCATCGCGTGTGTGGACGGTCGTTCCGTCCGCTTTCATCACTTCGGTGAAGGCGGGTTCTGACGTGTCCCAATCCGCATACTGGTAGTAGCCACGGTGCGTGCGGTCGGTGAACAGCGCCGTCAGCGCGTCGCCATCGAGAGCGGCCTCTTGGTTCGGGTCGGGCAGGAAGGAGGGATCGACCGGGTTGGCCGTGGCGGTCAGGGCCGTGAGACACAAAAGCGCCGCGCAGGAGGAAAGCAATCGCATATAGCCCCTTACCATGCGGACGCGCGCGCGCCATGTTAAGTGACAGACATGCCCGACCCGACACAAGACACCCAGACCCCTGATATGCAGGCTTCCGACACGCCGGCTCCGCGCCTGCGCAACCGGCCCAGCCGCTACCAGCGCGCGCAGGAACGCCGCGATGCGCAGCGCCGCGCGGACCGGCGCTTCTACAATGCCATCTTCGGGGTCATCGGCGCATGCGTGCTTGTCGTGCTGGGTCTCGCCATGATCGCAAGCTCCGGCAACGCACCGTCCGTGTCGGGCGGCGGCAGCGGCGAAGTGCTGACACGCACGACGTTCCTCGGCATGACCGCCCTCGAATTGGGCGGTCTTGTCCTTGTCGCCATCATCGCCGCGTTCATGTGGCGTCGCTTCGGGCGGAAGTGATTACGGCTTGGCGACCGCCTAAGCCTTCGCTTGTCCTGCCCCCGCGCGTCCTCTAAGCGGCGCGCCTTGTTTCAACGCCTGATCTCGACTGGAGACCTCCCATGGCCACACGTTTCGCAATCGTCGGTGCGACCGGCAATGTCGGCACGGAAATGCTCGAAATCCTGTCCGAGTCGGACATCGAGATTGGCGAGGTCCACGCTGTCGCGTCCCGCCGCTCGCTCGGCCGGGAAGTC
>CAYULR010000403.1:0-1936 GCA_964445685.1 uncultured Algimonas sp. | reverse complement strand
GGTCCGGGCGGTGCGACGCCGGCGCTGGATGCGATCGACGGCTTCACCGGCAAGGTGATGCTGCCGCTCGCAGGCTTCCTGATCGTGGTCTTCGTGGGCTGGCGCGCCGATGCGCGCATCATCGCCGACCAGATCAAGGGCGACGGCGAGCGGTTCGGTCAGTTCATCATGTTCCTGACCCGCTTTGTCGCCCCGATCTTCGTGGGAATCGTGATGGTCCTTTCCATGTTCGACTTCATCTCCGGACTGTTCGCCTAGTCGCCCAGTCAGCAACTGTTCAGGTGACCTCAGACGACCAATCAAACGAAGACCTTCTGTGGGGAAGACTCGGGGTAGATGAAGCACGTTCTTTTAATCACCAGCGTCGCCGTGATGGGCCTGTCCGGCTGCGCCACGGTCGACCTGCAATCCATGGCCGGTGCAGCCGAGGCAGGCAGCAGTGCCGTCGCGCCCGAAAAGAACATCGTGGAGCGCGCGGTCGCCAATCTGAAAGCGGCGTTCGCGTCGCGCGGGTTCGGTGCCAAATCTTCCGAGCGCAAGATGCAGGCCGCCGCCGACATGCTGCTCGACGGTCTCGCCGCGCGCCGGACATCTTCGCAGGACGATGGCTATGACGGTGCGGTCCGCCCCGTCGCGGTCGTCCTGTCCGATGCGGAGTTCGCCCGCACCCATGTCGACCAGACCCGCCGTGCCGCCGAAATCTACTTCGAGGTGGCCGATGCGGACCGCGACATGAAGGAAGAACTCCGCAGCCTCCAGGCTGCGTTGGTCGCGTCCGAACAGGCCGTGCGTGGTTTTTCCGATAGCCTTCCGGCCGGACGTGACAGCGACCTGGCCGAACTGCGCGCATCCATCGAAGGACTGCGGGACGTGACCGACCGCTTTGGAGACCGTGTCCGCGCGCACAACATGACTCGCGACGAGCAGCTGACGGGCTAGATCCGCCGTTGCGAGTGCCTGTCCACAGGGCAGGCCTCCTTCCGATTTTCCACAGGCAAGGTCGGCTCTCTTCGGGGCACGACTGACTTGATTTGTTTCAGGTTAAGGCGCAATCCGGCTGCATGCTGAGCGCCCCCGCCAGATATGACCTCTCGCAGCAGGGCGGGCAGCTTGTCGTGACCGCGCAAGGCCGCTGGACGGTCGAGACGGTGTCGTCCGTCTACGAGGCGCTCGAGCGCGATTACGACTCCGTGACCTATGACAGTGTCGGCTTCCACCTCGACGGGGTGGAGGAGATGGACACGGCCGGGGCCTACCTGCTGACCAAGGCGGTTCGCGTCGACGATGTCTGCAAGACCTGGTCGCTGATCGGCGGGACGCCCGCGCAGAAGACGCTGCTCCATGTCGCCGCCGACGCGCAGCTCGGAGAGCCCTCCAAGACCCCGCGCCAGTGGTACGATGCGTTCGACCGGGTCGGCCGCGCCACGGTGCGGTTCTGGGACGAACTATTCGCGACGATGGCGTTCCTGGGCGAATTCTTCGTCATGTTCTGCGGTGTACTGCTGCGCCCGAAGCGTCTGCGGATGAAATCGGTCATCGCCTTGATGGAAGAGGTCGGCCTGGACGCCGCGCCCATCGTGGCCGTGCTGGCGTTCGCCATCGGTGCCGTGATCGCCTATATGGGTGCGAACTTGCTGGGGCAGTTGGGCTTCTCCGTCTTCATGGTCGATCTGGTCGGATTTTCCATGCTGCGCGAACTCGCCGTGGTCATCACCGCCATCCTGATCGCGGGCCGGTCGGCCTCTGCCTTCACCGCGCAGATCGGCGCGATGAAGATGCGGCAGGAAGTCGACGCCATGACGGTCATGGGGCTCGAAACCTTCGAGACGCTGGTCGTGCCGCGCGCCATGGCGTGCCTGCTGACCATGCCCATCCTGACATTCATCGCGATGATGAGCGGCATTGCGGGCGGCCTCGTCGTAGCCTGGGTGACGCC
>CAYULR010000402.1:0-1938 GCA_964445685.1 uncultured Algimonas sp. | reverse complement strand
CCAAGCTCGCCTGCAGTAGCGGGCTGAACCCGTAATGCCCCAGCCAGCGCGGATCGCCCGCGAACATGTCGCGCAGGTCCGGCATGCCGTATTTCAACATGGCGAGGCGGTCCACGCCCATGCCGAACGCGAAGCCCTGATACTTTTCCGGGTCGAGGCCGCAGCTTTTCAGCACGTTTGGATGCACCATCCCGCAGCCTAGGATCTCCATCCAGTCCTCGCCCGTTCCGATCTTGATGGCTGCACCGTCGCGCTCGTAGCGCACATCCATTTCGGCGCTCGGTTCGGTGAAGGGGAAGTGGTGGGGGCGGAAGCGGACGTCCACGTCGGTTTCGAAGAAGGCGGAGACGAAATCCATCAGGCAACCCTTCAGGTGGCCCATATGAATGTCCTCGCCGATGACGAGGCCCTCGACCTGGTGGAACATGGGCGTGTGCGTCTGATCGGAATCGCAGCGGTAGGTCCGTCCCGGCGCGATGATGCGGATGGGCGGTTCCTGGCTCATCATGGTGCGGATCTGCACGGGGCTGGTGTGCGTGCGCAGCACTTTCTGCGTTCCGTCCTCTTCGGGCACCATGAAGAAAGTGTCGTGCATGTCGCGCGCGGGGTGTCCGGGCGGGAAGTTCAGTGCGGTGAAATTGTAGAAGTCGGTCTCGATGTCCGGCCCTTCGGCGACAGAGAAGCCCATGTCGGAGAAGATCACCGCCATCTCTTCCATGACCTGCTGCACGGGATGGAGCGTACCGGCGGAGCGGCCGACCGGAAGCGACATGTCCATCGTCTCGGACGCCAGCGCCGCGTCGAGGGCGGCGTCTTCGAGCGCGGTCTTGCGCGTCTCGACCAGCGCGGCGACATCATTCTTCAGGCCGTTCAGCGCCGGGCCCATGACTTTCTTCTCGTCCGGGCTCATCTTGCCGAGACCGCGCATCATCAGCGAGATCTCGCCCTTCTTGCCCAGGGCGGCGACGCGGATGTCGTCCAGCGCGCGCAAGTCGTCGGACTGCCCGATCTGGTCGGCGAAACGCTCGCGCAGGGCGTCGATGTCGGCAATTGTGGGGGCGTCGCTCATGGAACGGGTCCGAAGGAGGTGGTTGGGCGGAATGAAGGCCGCTCCCTAAATCTCCCGGGCCGCTTCCGCAACCATGCGCCGCAACGGGCTGTCCCGCCCCTTAACCGGCGGCGCGTCTGGCTTTTGCGCCCTCGAAGGTGGTCCGCCCGTTGGGCTGCTTGCCCACGGGTTCCACCGGGGCGACGCGGCGGCGCAGCAGGTGCGGGCGGCCTTCGACCTTTTCCAGGCCCAGATGCATGTCGCCCAGATCCTCGCCGCTGCCCAGCAGCAAGTACCCGCCGGGCCGCAGCAAGGTCGTCAGGATGCGCATGACGCGGATGCGCGCCGTGCGGCTGTAATGGCCGAGCGCGCCCCGGAAGAGCACGGCGTGGAAGGCTTCTTTCTCGTCGCCGCCGGACAGCAAGTGCATGTCCTCGAAGGTGACGTTCTGTCGGATATGGTCGGCGGCGATCCAGTCCGTGGAGCCGGGTGCACGGTCGGGCGTGAAATGGGCGATCATGTCCCGCGCGGACAGGCCGCGCTGGATCTCGAAATGGGTGTAGCGGCCCGTCCGGGCGCGGTCCAAGGCCTGGCTGGGATAGTCCACGCCCTTGAGGTGCAGATCCACGGGCGCGAGCATCGCCGCCATGTCGGGGCGCTTGGTGCGGATGGCCATGGAGTAGACGTCCTGGCCCGAGCCGCAGCCATAGACCATGACGTCGAGCCGCCCGCCGCCGCGTTGCCGGACCAGATCGGGCAGGGCCTCTTCGAACAGCGCGTCGAAGGAGGCCGTGTCCCGGTTGAAATGCGTGTCGCGTTCGACCAGCGCGGAGACGACCTGGATGGCGAGGCGCGCCTGTCCCACGGCGAACAGCTCCTCGATCATGCCG
>CAYULR010000401.1:0-1947 GCA_964445685.1 uncultured Algimonas sp. | reverse complement strand
ACGGTCATCGTAAATCCAGGCATCCGTTCCCTTGATCTCCACCGGATGACGGACGCCGCCCGACATGATGTCTATATCCATCATCAGCTCGGAATAGCGATTCATATGCTCGAATGCCTGTCCGAGCGTCCGCGAGCTCTTGATAATGAGGCCAACGATCGTTGCCGTGTCGAGATGGGTCTCGAACGGGTAACGCAGTGGAACTGCCGGATTCTGAGTTAACGTCACGCTCGCGCGAACTAGCGCCCGGTATAGATAGAAATCGACCCGAATATCCGGATCATCCGGCAAAGCCTGTGCCATCCCGCAGGTCTTGAGAAGAGCGGCGCGATCCGCCCCAGCGCTGCAGGCAAAATCGAGATAGCGCTGGAATACGCTGCCTGACACCGACCGGAACGCCCCCGACATAGTCCTTCCCCTGTCTCGTTCGCGTCTGTCATTGGCACGTCAGGTCAACACTCTGACACGGGCAGTCATGGCCTCTGACGGACATTTGTTTATACCCAGGCTAACAGAAATGGATCGCCGGGTTCCAGACCCGACAGGAGAAAAGGAGCGTTTTGGCAGAAATGGTGGGTTTCTTGTCCTAACGGATCACCCACTGATCAGCCTAGTGTCAGACCATGATCGATACATCGCCCCATACGCCCCGAAAGACGCCGCGCCGCGTCGTGATGGTCGTCTATCCGGACGCCCACATACTCGATGTGGTCGGACCGCTGGAAGTGCTCACAGGAACGAAACTGTTCCTGCCGGAAGGCCCGGAGCCTTACGAAACGCATGTTGTTGCGCACGAGGCAGGACTTGTCCGTACAACCAGTGGCCTAACAGTGGAGGCTGACCAATCTTTCGCGGATGCCCTTCAAGATACACGCCCCGTCGATACGCTCATCATTTCAGGCGGTCACGGCACAGTGCAGGCCTTGGAAGATGCGGAACTGCTCGACTTCGTTCGGCAGATGGCCCCACAAGCGGACCGTATAGTCTCCATCTGCACCGGTGCGATGATCCTGGCCGAAGTCGGCTTGTTGAGCGGCAAGCGCGCCACGACCCATTGGTGGTGGTGCCCGATCCTCGCCTCTCGCTATCCCGAGGTGACCGTCGATCCGGATGCCATTTTCGTTCGCGATGGCAATGTCTGGAGCTCTGCAGGCGTGACGACCGGCATGGATCTGGCCCTCTCACTCGTAGAAATGGACTGGGGCCACGACATCGCCCTGCAGGTCGCGCGCTACAATGTGATGTATATGATGCGGCCGGGCGGTCAGACGCAGTTCAGCGCCCACTTGGTGGCTCAGAAGGCCGAAGATCCTGCGATCAACGAAACGCTGGAGCATATTCTCGGCAATCTCACGGAACCGCTGACCGTCACGGCTCTCGCCGCCCGTGCCTGCATGTCCGAGCGCAGCTTCGCACGGAAATTCAAGGCCGAGACCGGCCAGACTCCGGCACACTATGTCGAAGCGGCCCGGATTCAGGCTGCGCGCGTCGAGCTGGAGCAGTCCGATACAGGCGTCGAGCAGATCGCCGTTCAGACAGGCTTTTCCTCGCCAGAACGCATGCGCCGCGCCTTCAAGCGTCATGTCGGCGTTTCAGCTTCAGATTACCGGGCCCGTTTCCGGCCCGTTCACCCCGCAACCGAAAGACCGGAGGGACCGCCATAATGACGCTTCCGATCTGACGCTGCTCCGGCCCTGATCGTCTCGGCCGGACTTCAAACCAAACCTTCAACTCAATCAATGGCCCCCTTCGGGACCAAGGGAGACCCCTATGTCTAAATTCATGAAAACTTCGCGGATCAGGACAACCGCACATCTCGCCGCTCTAACCCTCGCCATGGCGACACCCACCATGTCCTTCGCCAATGACGGCTCGTTCGACGGTTTCAAGGCCGGAATTCAAGCCGGTTGGGAACAGCGCAGCATCGACGAGACCGTTCTGCCCCAA
>CAYULR010000400.1:0-1949 GCA_964445685.1 uncultured Algimonas sp. | reverse complement strand
AAGCGGATCGGTCGCGGACCAAGTTGCGCGTGTGCGCGAAGCGGCCAACCTGCCCGTCGTGGTCGGTTTCGGCGTGAAGACACCGGAACGTGCAGCGCAAATCGCAGAGGTCGCGGACGGCGTCGTCGTCGGCAGTGCCATCGTGAAGGCGCTATATGAGGACGGCGAAGAGGCCGCGCTCTCCCTCGTGCGCAGCCTTTCCGATGCCACGCATGAAAAAAGCCGGAACCGCTAGGCGGCTCCGGCGTATTGTTCCCGAGCGCAGTTCTCCGAGGGGGAAACCCACTCGGAGCAAAAGGTAGCGGCTAGTCCTATAGGCTGGCCGCTACCAGCGTATTCGGGGGTCAGCTTTTCGGATAGATGATGTCGATCGTCACGTCCGTACCGTAGCCTGACACGTTGACTTTGGCATCGTCGAAGGACGGGGCCGTGCCCATCGGGACGGTGCCGGACGTGCCCCAGCCATCCACGATCTTATAGTCCTGCGTCATGCTGAACCGGCCGTCATTGTCGAGGTCGTGCCAGACGCTGATGGCGTAGTCGCCGCCTTCCGGGACGTTGAAGGTGCGCGTGAAAGTCCCGGCTTCGGTCGACTTCAACACTCCGCCGGACCCTTTCATGGAGCGGTAGTCCGCCTCCGTCTGGATCGACACGTAGAAAGGCACATCTGACGGCTGCACACCATTGAAGGTGACGGTCACCGGCACTTTCACATCATGGCCCGACACGGCGTCCGCCGCCGTCGCGCCCGTTGCCATTCCCGCCATCGTCACAAAGGCCGCTGCCATCACAGCCATTTTTTTCGTTACAAACATAATCGTCTCCTTTCGTGATTGGTTTGCATATCAAACTTGACGACAGCGCAAACGTATGTCAAGACCTGTTTGTAATTCAAACTCGAATGGAGACGAGAATGACCAATGAGACACTGATCAAGGATCTCGAATATGCGACCGACATTGCGCGGCGCGCGGAACAGACGCCGCTCATAGGCGGCCCCATCGGCCTTATGTGGACGTCGCTAGCGACAATCGCACTCATGGCGCACGGCGCCATTCTTGCGGGCTGGGTCGGCGTCGGCCCTGCCATGGCCGGGCTGGTCTGGCTGGTTTACGGCATTGTCGGCACGGTCCTGAGCGTCATCCTGGGCCGCAGGTTCACACGGACGCCTGGGTCCAGCAGCTTGGCCAACCGGGTCGCGGAAGCCAGCTGGATGTCGATGGGCCTGTTGATCACCGTTGTCGCCGTGACGACCGTCGCCGCCTTCATGTCGGGCCGGGTCGAGTTGTTGGCCTTCAACTTCATTGTCCCGATTGCCTTCGCACTGTCCGCAGCCTCCTACGGGACGCTCGCAAAGCTGACGGGCTATGGCTACCTGACCTTTGCAGCTGTGGCGTCCGCTTTGTCCGCGTCGGTCACTCTCTTCATCGTGACCGAACCCAGCATGTACTTCGTTGCCGGCATCCTGCTGATCCTGTCCGGGGTGATTCCCTCCGTCATCGAACTGCGCAAGGCAGGTGCATGATGACGGATGCACCCTCCCCCGATGTCGATGTGGGCGCGATCGACGATGTCATACACGGGCGGTTGCGGCTCGGCGTCATGGCCTACCTCTCGGCCGTGTCGCCCGCGACTTTCCCGGAGCTCGCTGACAAGCTTGGCGCGACGAACGGTAACCTGTCGACCCACCTGACGAAGCTTGAAAAGGCGGGCTATGTCCGGGTCGAAAAGGGTTATGCAGGGAAGCGGCCACAGACGCTCGCGCACCTGACACCTGCCGGACGCAAGGCATGGATCCAGTACCTGGACGCAATGAGAGCACTGCTCGGCACATAATCACATGACGGCTCTGCTCACCTGCAGGGCCGTCTTCGCTTTACGGGCGGCGACAGTCTTGGCACAGCATGGCCATGACCAATCCCCTCTTCTCCCCCTACACGCTTAAAAAC
>CAYULR010000399.1:0-1972 GCA_964445685.1 uncultured Algimonas sp. | reverse complement strand
ATGTCGGGAAATCCACGCTTTTCAATGCGCTAACCAAGACAGCGAATGCACAGGCGGCGAATTATCCGTTCTGCACCATCGAGCCGAACGTCGGCGACGTTGCCGTGCCGGAACCGCGCCTGTTCAAGATCGCGGAGATCGCCCAGTCGGCGCAGACCATTCCGGCGCGCATGAACTTCGTGGACATTGCCGGCCTGGTGAAAGGCGCGTCCAAGGGCGAAGGCATGGGCAATCAGTTCCTCGCCAACATCCGCGAAACCGACGCCATCATCTATGTCCTGCGCTGTTTCGAGGATGACGACATCACCCACGTCGAAGGCCGCATCGACCCGATGGCGGACTATGAGACGATCGAGACGGAGCTGATGCTCGCCGATCTGGAGAGCCTGGAGAAGCGCAAGCCCGGTCTGGAGAAAAAGCTCAAGCAACGCGACAAGGATACGGAACAGACCATGCGCCTGATCGAGACGGCGATCGCCGTTCTCGAAGACGGTAAGCCAGCCCGCACGGTCGACGTCGACGAAGACGACAAGAAGGCATGGCGCATGCTGCAGCTGCTGACGACCAAGCCCGTGCTCTACGTCGCGAATGTGGACGAAGACAGCGCGGCGACCGGAAATGCCTATTCCGACAAGGTCGTGGCCCACGCCGAAGCCGAAGGCGCGCAGGCCGTCATCATCTCCGCCCAGATCGAATCGGAGATGGCGGTCCTCGACGATGAAGAGCAGGCCGAATATCTTGATGCCATCGGCCTTGAAGAACCCGGTTTGAACCGCCTCATCCGCGCGGGCTACGCGCTGCTGGGCCTGAAGACCTACTTCACCGCCGGACCGAAAGAAGCCCGGGCCTGGACCTTCCGGGATGGCTGGACAGCCCCCCGTTGCGCCGGCGTCATCCACGGCGACTTCGAAAAGGGTTTCATCCGCGCCGAAACGACGGCCTATGATGACTACCTCGCCAACAAGGGCGAACAGGGCGCCAAGGAAGCCGGCAAAGTCCGTCAGGAAGGCAAGGAGTACCTCGTGAAGGACGGCGACATCATGCTGTTCAAGTTCAACGTTTAAGCCCCCTTCTCGCCGTCATGGCACGACTTGATCGTGCCATCCACGAGGCGAAAGCGAGCTTGCTAGCCGCATGGAGCGCAAGTCGAGCTGTGCGATGACGA
Organism: uncultured Algimonas sp.; assembly: GCA_964445685.1. GTDB lineage: Bacteria > Pseudomonadota > Alphaproteobacteria > Caulobacterales > Maricaulaceae > Litorimonas. The sequence continues at coordinate 807 of CAYULR010000399.1, read as the reverse complement.
GTGTGGAGCATCAATCTCCTTCAAACTCCACGAGCGTCGTTACCGGCACGTTCAGGCTCCTGATCCGCGTAGCGCCGTGCAAGTCTGGCAGGTCGACCAGGAACGCGGCTCCAACCACGTCGCAGCCTGTCTGGCGTAGCAGGGATATCGCCGCTGCCGCAGTTCCGCCCGTCGCGATGAGATCGTCCACCAGCAGGACCGTGTCCCCCTCGCCTGCGCAGTCGGCGTGGATCTGCAACGTGTCCTTGCCGTATTCCAGGTCGTAATCCTCTTCCAGCGTATCGAAGGGCAGCTTGCCCGCCTTGCGAACCGGGATGAAGCCCACGCCCAGTTCGATGGCCACGGCCGTGCCGAAGATGAACCCGCGCGCATCGATGCCTGCGACCGCGTCGACGCCAGCCGTCCGGTAGGGCTCCGCGAGTTGGCGCACCGCATCTTTCAGGGCTGCCGGGTCGGCGAGCAAGGTCGTGATGTCACGGTACTGCACGCCTGGCTTGGGAAAGTCCGGAATGGTGCGGATGACGGCTTTCAGATCAGGCATTTACGGCGTCCGTTTCTGGCAGGATGTGGGTCTCGGCAAAGGCGAGCGCTTCCCACTCCTGGAAATGCTCGTCGCTCATCAACTCGGAGATATAGGTGTCGGACCGACGCGTGCGCGCCAGGCCGTAGCTTTCGAACCGGGTGGCGACCGGCGCGTAGAACGCATCCGCAATGGACCATTCGTTGAACAGGAACGGGCCGTCATGCTGCGAGAGGAGTTCGTCCCACATTGCGACGATTTCCTCGGCGTCGCGCAGGCAGTCCTTG
>CAYULR010000398.1:0-1974 GCA_964445685.1 uncultured Algimonas sp. | reverse complement strand
ACGATGAACAAGCTGGCCACGGGTCGCGCCCGGGCGCGCATGCCGCGTTGCCTGATCGTCTGCCCGACCCGCGAACTCGCCGCACAGGTGGCCGAAGACGTCGAAGCCTACGGCAAGTATCTGAAGCTGGAGATGGCGCTGCTGATCGGGGGTGTGTCCTTCGGCGAACAGGACAAGAAACTGACCAAGGGCGTCGACATCCTGATCGCGACGCCGGGCCGCCTGCTCGACCAATTCGAACGCGGCAAGATCCTGATGACGGGCGTGCAGACGCTGGTCGTGGACGAAGCCGACCGCATGCTGGATATGGGCTTCATTCCCGACATCGAGCGCATCTTCGAGATCACGCCCTTCACGCGCCAGGTCCTGTTCTTCTCGGCCACCATGCCGCCGGAAATCAAACGCTTGGTAGACCAGTTCTTGCACCAGCCCAAGACGGTGCAGATCGCGCGCCGGAACAGCACGGCCAAGACGGTGCGCCAGCGCATTGCGCGCGTCCCCTCCTCCGACGGCAAGCTGAAGCGCACGGCGCTGCGCTATCTGATCGACCAGGAAGAGGTCGATAGCGGGATCATCTTCTCCAACCGCAAGCGCGACGTGGACATTATTTCCAAGTCGCTGAACAAATATGGCTACGACGCCGAACCCATCCATGGGGATTTGCCGCAGTCCGTGCGGACGAAAACGCTGGAAAGGTTCAAATCGGGCGAGATCAAGTTCCTCGTCGCATCCGACGTGGCTGCGCGGGGTCTCGATGTTTCGACGATCACCCACGTCTTTAACTACGACGTCCCGTTCCATTCGGAAGACTACATCCACCGGATCGGCCGGACGGGCCGGGCAGGACGCAAGGGCGACGCCATCATGCTGGTCGCGCCCTTGGACGACAAGAATTACGACGCCATCCTCGACCTGACGGGCAAGGACACGATCGAAGAGATAGAAATCCCTGGCGTGGATGACATGCCACGCGAAGGCAAAGGCGGCCGTGGCCGTGGAGGCCGGTCTTCCGGCGGGCGGGGTGGCAGCTCCAGAGGCGGTCGATCGCGCGGCCGTTCCGACGATAGCGGGAAGAGCCGTTCGCGGTCTGCCCCGAAACGTGACGACGCACCCAAGGACGATACCGAAAAGCCGACCCGCAGCCGCAGTCGTGCGAAGCCTGTCGAACGGGAAGAGCTGCCCAGCGAAGAGCAGGTCGAAAGCAGACCGAAGCGCACACGGACCCGCAAGGCTCCGTCGCGCAAATCGGACGAGTCCCGTGACACTGACGTCGAAGAGACGAAGCCCGAAACCAAGCAAGAGACCAAGCCGGCCCGCTCCAGGCGCCGCCCCGAGACGGACGACAAGGACGAAGCGCCCAAGCGCGCACCCCGCAAGTCGAGCCGTGGATCGTCCTCCCGATCCAAGAGCCCTCGCAAGGCGTCGTCCAAGGATGCGGGCTTTGCCGGAGACACTCCGGCGTTCTTCAACAACTAGGCCTCTTGCAGGACGGCGGCAAAACCAAGTCGTCCAAGACGTCGTCCCGGGTTGCTTTTGCCGTATTGGGGCTAATCACGCTCGGACTCCTGGTCATCGCGACCTGGGGCCAACCCCATGACAGCTACGAATACTTCGACCCGACTTCCGCTCGGTTAGAGCAAGTCGATGGTACGACATTCGACCTTCACATCGAGTATCAGCCCGCAACGGAGCCATACTTTGTGCAGGAGATCGACCTCGCCGTAGAAGAGCGGCTCGAGCATTCTCTGACGGACGTAGTGATCCTCAACAGCCACGAACTTGGCCTTGGGCTCGGCAGAGCCAAGGCGACGATGACCATAGAACCGCTCCCTGAGCCCGGTGACGAGATCGTTTTCGACATGAAAGCGTTTGGAGGGTCCGCTAGTATTGCGGCGACTGTCGCTGAATGAGAGCCCTAGAGACGCGCTATTCCCACTCAATCGTTCCCGGAGGCTTGGACGTCACGTCGTAGAC
>CAYULR010000397.1:0-1974 GCA_964445685.1 uncultured Algimonas sp. | reverse complement strand
GGCGAGGACTACTACTACCAGACGACGGATGTGTGGAAGCATCCGCTCCTGTCCCGCCACGTTCCTCCCAGCATTCTGCAGCCCCGTTCGGTGCGACGCCAGAAAGCGCCTATCGAGGATTATGCGGACGACGAAGCGGCAGCCGTCGCGAAGCGCCTGATGGAAAAGGGCGTGGCCGTCAGTATCGGCGCGCACGGCCAGCGTGAAGGCCTGGCAGCCCACTGGGAGATGCAGAGCTTCCAACGCGGCGGCATGAGCCCTCTGCAGGCCCTCATGACAGCGACCACGGAGCCCGCGCGGCATCTCGGCCTGTCGCGGGACATTGGCAGCATCGAGCGCGGCAAGCTGGCTGACTTGGTCATCATGGACCGCAACCCGCTGGAAGGCATAGCGAATACGGAGAGCCTGACGCATGTGATGCTGGGCGGGCGGCTGTATGAGAGCGCAACAATGAATGAGGTGGAGACGGGGACGAAGCAGCGGCTTGCTTATTGGTGGGAGCGATAGCAGTCGGCAAAGCCGAATTTTCGATTGATAATCGAAAATAGCGAAGTTCTGTGAGCCTTTGCGAACGGCCTCCCGCGATAGCGGGAGGTGCCAACGTTGTAGAGAGAGTTCTCGTCATCCCGGCCAAGCGGCGTAGCCGCGCAGAGCCGGAACCTAACGTGAAGCAGGAACGCAGACGTATATAAACGACGACGGGTCCCGGCTCTGCGTCGCTTCGCTCCTTGGCCGGGATGACGACTTTTAAAGCCCCCGCTCTGCCAACCACTCCAATATCGCCGCGTTCACCGCCTCCGGCTGGTCCCACATTGCCCAATGGCCGCAATTCGGAATCGTCACGCGTGTCAGGTCCGCCACAGTTTCCAGCATCGGGTCCGTGCTGCTCGGCGGCAGGAAGAAGTCATCCTCCGGGCTGATCATCAGCGTCGGAACTTCGATCTGCTTCGACAGCCCTTCCGCAAACTCCCAGTTGGGCGTCGTATTGCGGTAGTAGTTCATGCCGGGGAGAAAGCCCGTGCGTGCATAGGCATCGGCGTAGACTTTCCGCTGCTCAGAGGTGACGACCATCTCTCCGTCATCGGGTGCGCCCCGTTCCAGATAGTCCGCAAATCTGCGGGGCAGGTGGGTCAGTTCGGGGCGCATGGTCAGGCCCGGCGGCGTCGTGCGGAACATCATCCGGAAGAAGGCGTCCGGGTCGGAATTGTAGAGTGCCTCGACCTCGTCCGTCCGGTCACGGAACTCCACAAAGTAGTGCTCTTTCCCGAAGCGCTTTTCGAAAATCATCATCGGGTCGACAGGGGCGCGGCCGACATGGGGCGTGCTGATGCTGATTGCGGCGAGGGTGCGGTGCTTCAGCATCCTTGCAACATGCCAGAGCACGATGCCGCCCCAATCATGGCCGAGAATGATGGCTTTGCCGATGCCGAAATGATCCAGCAGAGCTTCGACGTGACCGACAAGCTGTTCGATCTTGTAGTGCTCCAGTCCTCGCGGTGCGTCGGAGCGTCCATAGCCCAACTTGTCGTAGGGGATGGCGCGGTATCCGGCGTTTGTCAGGGCCGGAACGGTCGTCGCCCAACTGTAGGCCAGCTCTGGCCAGCCATGGATCATGATAATGGGCGTGGCGTCGGCGTCTCCATGGGGGTAGGCGGCGATTTGGAACCCGTCGACCGGCACGAGCGTAGGATTGTCATACTGCATGGCGCGACTATGGCGACTTCGCCGCGCGTGCCAACCGCAAAAGCGGCCTTCCCATGCGGGAGAGCCTTGCAATCGCCGGGAATCGCGACTAAGGCAGCGTCCGAACGCTGGTCCCGCGGGCAACCCGGGGCCTTTTGCTATTTTACGACACGACGGTGCATCCGCACCAACTAAAAAGAGAGCTGAACCGACACATGGTCGAAATCTACGTCCGCCAGAACAATGTTGACCAGGCCCTTCGCGCCCTGAAGAAAAAGCTTCAGAACGAAG
>CAYULR010000396.1:0-1980 GCA_964445685.1 uncultured Algimonas sp. | reverse complement strand
GGCCTGCTCGGCTGCGTTCGAAGTGCCCGTCTTCGACGTGCCCTACCTTGATGTGCACGACGTGGAGGGCGGTCAGGCGGATACGAAGCGCGTGTCCAATATCGGCCTGCACAGCCGTGCCGCCATCCATCCCAAGCAGATCGCGGCCATCCACGCGGCCTACCAGCCGTCGGAAGACGACATCGCCAAGGCGCGCAGCTTGCGCGACGCCTACGACGCGGCCGAGGGCAACGCCGCTCTGCACGAGGGCAAACTCATCGAGGCGCCGATCCTGCGCGCCGCGGAACGCGTGCTCGCGCGCGCCGGAATACTCTAGGAGATCATCATGGTTGGCAGCATCAAGGAAGTCGGACCGAACCGCTACCGCGAGACGTTCGGGCGCTATTACGAGGACTTCAAGGAAGGCGACATCTACGAACACCGCCCCGGCAAGACGGTGACCGAATATGACAACCACATGTTCACGCTCATGACGATGAACACCCACCCGATGCATTTCGACGCGGAATTTGCGAAAGCCAGCGAGTTCAAGCGCAACCTCGTCGTGTCGCCCTACACGCTGGCGCTGCTGATCGGGATGAGCGTGACGGACTGCTCGCAGAAGGCCATCGCGAACCTCGGCATGGACGAAGTGAAGTTCACCGCTCCGGTCTTCGCAGGCGACACAATCTACGGCGAGAGTGAAGTGCTGGCCAAGCGAGAGAGCAAGAGCCGTCCGGGGCAGGGCATCGTGACGATCGTGACGCGCGGCTACAATCAGGACGGCACGATGATCTGCACGTTCAAGCGCAACATGCTGATCCCCGGGAAGGGGAATGCGGTCGAGGACAAGGTGGAGAATTATTAGGGGCGGCGGTGCCCAGGCCCAGACCCCTGCCGCTCAGGCCGGCTTGACTGGCCTGTCCATCTCCCAGAGCCATCGTTTCCGCACGGACTCGGCTTTCGTGACGACCGGATGGATGAAACGGCCCTGCCGGACATGACCTCCACGCAAGCCATCTTTTCATGGGAGATGGGCAGGCCGATCAAGTCGGCCTGAGCCGCGTGAGGTGAGGTCGGCGATTTGTCGGAAGCTGTTTTGCGTGGCAGGGTCGTGTCCCACCCGTGAGAGGAACCCATGAACATCATACGCATCATCCTGGCCTTGTTCGGCTTCCTTCTCGCAGCCCAGGTCCTGTTCGACTTCATCAACCCGGACGACCCCACGCTCGGCGCTGGGTCGATCTTCGACGCCAACCTGCTCAAGATCACGGTCGCCCTGACGGCCATCACTGTGTCGTTCATGCTGAACCGCGACCGCGTGAAATCGCCGAAGTAAGCCCAACTGCGACACGCGCGCACCCTTTGCGCTCAATCATGCATCCCGCCTCCAGGTCTCCTACATAGGCTCAAACCACACATCACGGGTCCGCTGCCATGAACGCCATTCCTGATCACTCCGCCTTCACCGCCGAAGAAGAGGCGATGATGCTCGACACGATCGACCGTTGGTGCCGCGAGAAGGTGCGGCCCAAGGTCATGGAGATGGAACATGCGGACGAATATCCGCATGAATTCGTCGAGGACATGAAGGAATTCGGCCTGTTCGGCGCGACCATCAGCCAGAAATATGGCGGGCTCGGCCTGTCGGCCACGACCTACGCCAAGATCGTCATGCGCATCAGCCAGGAATGGATGAGCCTGACGGGTATCTTCAACTCGCACCTGATGATGGCCACAGTCGTCGAGAAGTACGGCACCGAGTTTCAGAAGGACTACTGGCTGCCCAAATTCACGTCCGGCGAGATCCGCGGCGGCCTCGGCCTGACCGAGCCGAACGCCGGCACGGACCTGCAGGCGATCAAGACGGTCGCGAAAAAAGACGGCGACAACTACGTGATCAACGGCTCCAAGACCTGGATCTCGAACGGGATCAAGGGCGGAGCGGTCGCGTTGATGGTCAAGACGGACCCAGATGCCGACCCGCGCTATAAAGGCATG
>CAYULR010000395.1:1714-1986 GCA_964445685.1 uncultured Algimonas sp. | reverse complement strand
CGTGGTCGCGGGCACGGGCCTGTCCACGGCGCGGCGCATCATGCTGACGGGTGCGCGCTTCGACGGTACGGAAGCCGGGCGCATCGGGCTGGCAGATTACGTCACGGAGGATCTGGAGCGCGTGGAAGCGAACGTGCGCAAAGGCGTGCTGCGCTGCGCGCCGGGCGCGAACGCCGCGACCAAGGCGCTGATTCTCGGCAGCACGACGCTGAGCCGGGACGAGGCGCTGGACCGCGTGGCCATTGACGAGGGATTTCAAAGCTGGAGCCACC
>CAYULR010000395.1:0-1704 GCA_964445685.1 uncultured Algimonas sp. | reverse complement strand
GCTGCGCCGTCAGATCGCGGTTGAGCTGGAGGAGGCGCTGGACCGCGCGGCGGAAATCTTCGCGGCGTGCCTGCGCAGCGAGGAAGGCCGCGAGGGCGTGGCGAGCTTTCTGGAAAAGCGGAAGCCGGATTGGGCCAACTAAAGTCGAACGCCCAACAAAAAACCCGCCTCGCGGCGGGTCCTTTACTCAACGTTTCAGCCAGCAGTTAAGCGGCTTCGCCCGTCGCGGCGAGGCTCGCGGCCACGCCTTTTTTCAGCTTCTTCGCCATCGGCGTCAGCTTGTGGTTCTTCGTGCCCATCAGGAAGCCGTCGAGGCCGCCCTTGAAGTCGACCGTGCGGAGCGTCTTGGCCGCGATGCGCAGCTTGTAGTCCTGGCCGAGGGCCTGGGAGCGCAGCGTGACGTTGCAGAGGTTCACTTCGAAGCGGCGCTTCGTCTTGATGTTGGAGTGGGACACGTTGTGGCCGCTCATCGGGCCGGTGCCCAGAAGGTCGCAGGTGCGGGACATGAGACTCGCCTTCCAATAGAGAGGTGGCAGAAAATAGAAAAAGGCCCGCACAGGGCGGGCAGCTCGGCGCGCTACATATGCGGCGAGTCGCGCGGGGTCAAGCGCTGCGCGCACGCCGCGTTCGAATTCGACCTGACCAACTCTTAATCCATATGAGCGGATCGTTCATGGGCGAGATAGGGCAAGGCGACTATAAGGGCTTCATGAAAAAGACACTTCTCACAGCTGCCGCCATCGCGATTGCCGCGCCTGCTATCGGACAAAGCGTTCCGCAGACAGTCTCTCAGGCAGGCTCCGTGAACCTGATCGGTGGCGCCCGTCATATGCCAGTCCTGAATGATCAGAATCTGACGGATCGGCGCTATACCATTCCCGCGCCCGGCACAGATGCCACACAATTCGCCTTCGATCTGAAAGGGTATGTGTTCGGCCTGCGTATGATCAAGGCGAACTTCACCGGCTATCAAGACGGCGAGCGCTACGCGGCCTATGCTGATATGCGAACGTCGGGTCTGGGTGCGATCGTGAAGAAAATGGACATCTGGTCTGTGACGCGTGGACGCTTCACGGAAGACGGCCTGCCGCGTCCGGATTTCCACGTGCAGCAGAATACCGACAAGAAGAACCGCCGCGTCGAGATGAATTATGATCACGCGGCGCAAAGCATTGACGTCAATATTGTTCCGCCTCTGGGCAGCCAGGGCGTTCCGCCCGCCTCACCGGAGCAGCGCTACACGGCCTTCGATACGATCAGTGCGATGCTACATATGACGCGCAAAGGTAAAACTGATGCCGATCAGCTCTGCACGGGCCGGGTCCCCATGTTCGACTCCAAGCAGCACTATAATCTGCGTCTGCAGCCCGTCGGCTCGGACCGGGTAAAGTTCTTGGGCGATAAGCAGTCCGCCATTCACTGTCAGGCTTTCTACGAGCCCATTGCAGGCTATGACCCGGAAGATCTGCCCGACGCGGAGGAAGCGGGAACACCGGTGGATGTCTATTTCAAATATTATCCCGAGGTCGACATGCACGTCCCCGTTCGGTTCACTTACCGCATCAGCAGCTTCAAAGCCGTTGTGAAGGTAACGGACCTGCAGCTCGTCACGCCAGACGGTGAGCTTTTAGCCGAGGGGTAGACCTATATTCATCGTCCCCGGCAACACACGCCGGGAACAGATAACGTCGCTCTCGGTTGCGC
>CAYULR010000394.1:0-2004 GCA_964445685.1 uncultured Algimonas sp. | reverse complement strand
GTGCCGTCGAACAGCAGGCCGACCAGTTCGCCGCGCGCGTTGAGGGTGGCCGAGCCGGAGTTGCCGCCCGTGCTGTCGAGGTCGGTCAGGAAGTTGACCGGGACGCTGTCGATGCTGTCCAGCTCATACGGTCCGAAGTCGCGCGCCTCGATCAGGTCGAGCTGCTTCTGCGGGCTGTTGAACGGGTCGATACCGCTGTCCTTTTCCGCGATGCCTTGCAGCGTCGTGAACGGATCGTAGCGCATCCCGTCCTTGGGCGAGCCGCCCATGACGTTGCCGTAGGTCACGCGCAGGGTGGAGTTGGCGTCGGGATAGGCGGTGAAGCCCTGGTCCTTCTGCCAAGCGATGATGGCTTCCATATATTTGGGCTGCAGCGCGGCGCGGCGTCCGGCGCGGTCCTTGGCGGCGGCTTCCTGCATGCGCTCGTGGTCATACAGGGCAACGGCCAGACGCATGAACGGGTCGCTGCTGGCTTCCAGCGTGGCCGTGTCCGCGTCCATCAGGCCCAGACGCGTGTCCAGATCGCCGAGGCGCGTGGAGACGTAGTAGCTGTCGAGGCGGGACGAGAGTTCCGCGTCGCTCATGCCGTCGCGCAGGCCCAGCGCCCGGTCGAGCACGGCGACGCGCTCTGCGGCGGGCTGGTCCAGATAGCCTTTCAGGAAGACCATCCATTCCGCCTTGTCCACGACCGGGTCGTAGCGGCGGTCCATGGCGGTCATGCCTTGGCGCATCCGGTCCATGTCGCGGTCCTGGTAGCCACTCTCGCGATCCGCATCGGGCTTCACGCGCTCGTGCGACAGGCGCAGCAGGCGCTGGGCCGTGCCGAGCAGCTGCGGGCGGGTGGCGTTGTTGTACCAGTAATTGGTGCGCGCGGCCTGGGCGCTCTCTTCCGAAAGCGCGTCCAGCGCGGTGATGGCTTCGGCGTAGCCCGCATCGGGAGCCTCAGAAGCGATCCAGGCGTTGAGCGCGGCTTCGCGTTCCGCCCGGCGGTCGATCAGGCCGACGCGGCGCGCGCCCTCGATCTGCCCGCCGAGGTTCTTGTAGAAATTGTTCAGGCCCGCCAGGCGCGACTGGTACTTGATGCGCGCATCGCTGCCCGGCTCCGACGCGCCCTCGATGGCGCCGATCCAGTTCTCCAGCAGCGTCTCGAAGGTCGGGTAGGACCAGTCGAACGTGTTGCGGACCTCGGCGAGGCGCGCATAGCGCGACGTGCTGCCCGGATAGCCTGCGACCATGACGAAGTCGCCATCATCGAGGCCCGCAGAAGAGACCTTCAGCGTGTGCTCCGGCACGAACGGGACATTGTCTTCGGAGTAGTCGGCGGACTTGCCGTCCGGCGAGACATAGGCGCGGTAGAAGGCGAAATCGCCCGTGTGACGCGGCCACATCCAGTTATCGATATCACCGCCATATTTGCCGATTGATTTCGCGGGCGCATAGACCAACCGCACATCTTTGATTTCTAGTCGCTTAATCAGCTTATATTGCAGACCGCCATAAAAGGACGAGACCGCGCAGCGATGACCCGCATCGGCTTCGCAATCCGCCACGAGAGTTTTGCGCGCGCTATCGATCGCGGCGAACCGCGCTTCGCCCGATAGATCAGCAGAGAGATCACCCGTAACCGCGTCCGTAACATCGTCCACATCAACCGTGACATAGACGCGAGACCCCGGAGCCGCCGGAAGTTCCGCCTCGAAATTCGCGGCCAAGAAACCATCTTCCAGATAGTTATTCTCTTCCGTCGAATTATACTGAATCGATCCATAGGCGCAGTGATGGTTCGTCACGACAAGGCCTTGCGGCGAAACGAATGAGGCTGTGCAACCCCCGAGCGACACGACAGCGCCCATCGGGAACCCTGTCAGATCAGAGATTTGGTTTGGCTTTAGCTTCAAGCCTTTTTTGCGAAGGTCCTTCGCGATTTCTGGCAGTTGATCCGGGGTAAACATGCCTTCAACCGCATTCGCCGTTCCGCTAGCCGATAGGCTAAGAACACAGGCG
>CAYULR010000393.1:0-2011 GCA_964445685.1 uncultured Algimonas sp. | reverse complement strand
CAACCCATCATCCACTCCAGCCGCAGGCAGTCCACCGGAGTGGCACCAAAAGCGTCCCTCTCCCTCGCGGAAGGCTCTCTTTTCCCCCTCCCGCCCCGGATCAGCACCGGAGCGGCACCCTTCCCCCTGCCCGATCCTAGCCCGGCCGCGCGTAGAACCCGTCCCGCGCCGCGTCGACTGCACGTCCCCGCATGACCGCAGGTCCGCCCGCGCCCAGCGCCAAGGCGAGCTTCCGCCCCTTCCCTGCACCGACGCGGTTTTCCCACGCCTCCGGTCCGCCCTTGCGCAGGACCTCCCCGATTTCACGGTAGACCTTCAGCGCAGCCAGGATGGCCCAGGCGCAGCGGAATGGCAGGTCGCGGATGCCAGTGCGCGCGGATGCGTAATAGCCCTCGGCAATGTCCAGCAGGTCCACGGCCGCAGCATGGGCAGCAGGCCAGTTTTCCCTTTGCGCAAGCTGCTCCGCCTCCACAGGCGCGCCATGTTTTTGCAGGAGCGATTGCGGCACGAAAACGCGCCCGGCCTCGGCGTCGTCGATCACGTCGCGCGCAATGTTGGTCAGCTGGAACGCCAGGCCGAGATCGCTAGCCCGGTCGAGCGTCGCCTCTTCGCGCGCGCCCATGATCATGGACATCATGACGCCGACGACACCGGCGACGTGGTAGGAATAGTCGAGCAGGTCGTCTTCCGTGCGGTAGACCCGTTCGGACGCATCCATGTCGAAACCCTTGAGGAGTTCGAAGGCATGGCGGTGGGGAATGTCGTTGCGGTCGAACACGACGGCCAGACCCTCGAAAATGCCCTCAACCCGCTCATCCCGACGAAGGTCGGGATCCACACTGTCATCAGTGACCATGGCGTGGGCCCCGGCCTTCGCCGGGGTGAGCGGCGTGGAAAGGGCTTGAGCAGTCAGCGCCTGAAGTTGCTCCAGCCGTTCAGCCTGCCCCTCGCGGTAGTCCGCGATCTGGCCGTGGCCCATCTCCTGCCCGTCGATGACGTCGTCGCAATAGCGGCACCACGCGTAGAGCATGGACGCGTCATCACGGATGCGCGGCGGCAGGACCTTGGAGGCGAGCGCGAAGCTCTTGCTGCCGACCTCGATCGACTCACGCCCTTGCTGGGCGAGCGCGTCGGTCACTTAGGCCGTCTCGCCGCGCAGCCGGGCGCGCGCTTTCTCCGCACCCATGAGCGTGAGTAGTGGACCCATTTCCGGGCCATGATCGCGGCCCGTCAGCGCCTTGCGAAGTGGCATGAAAAGACGGCGTCCCTTGCGGTCCGTATTGTCCTTCAGCTTGCGCACCAGCTCCGACCAGTCGGCATCGTCGCCGAGCAGTTCAGCCGCCGTGTCGCAGAAAGCCTTGTCGTCCGCGTCGATCGTCCCAGCCATGGGCGCGTAGAGCGTGGCGTTCCACCCGGCCGCATCGTCCACGACTTCGACATTGTCACGGATGGCCAGCCAGAAGGCTTCGCCGCCCGCGACGCCGAGCGTATCCAGACGCTCCTGCACCTGCGCGTAAGGCGTTTCATGCAGGATCTTGGCATTGAGCTGGCGCAGTTCGTCATCGTCGAAACGGGCGGGCGCGCGGCCCACCTTGTCGAACGAGAACTCGTCTGCGAGCTGGCTAAGCGCAAAGCGCTCCTCGACTGGATCCGACGTGCCGATCTTGGCCAGCAGGGACAGGATCGCCATAGGCTCGTAGCCCTCGCCGCGCAGCTCCTGCATGGACAGGCTGTCGAGGCGCTTGGAGAGCTTGCCGCCATCCTTGTCAACCAGCAGAGGCGTGTGGGCGAAGATCGGTTCCGTGCCGCCGAGCGCGCGGAATATCTCGATCTGCGCGCCGGAGTTCGTGACGTGGTCCTCGCCCCGGATGACGTGCGTGATCTGGGAGTCGATGTCGTCCACCACGCTGGGCAGCGTGTAGAGAAAAGAGCCGTCACCGCGGATCAGGACCGGATCGGAAATGCTGCCCGTGTCGATGCTCTGCTCGCCGCGCACCATGTCGGTCCAGGT
>CAYULR010000392.1:0-2017 GCA_964445685.1 uncultured Algimonas sp. | reverse complement strand
GGTGCGGGCCTCGCGTCCGATGAACCGGTCCCAGGCGTCGGACGCGCCCTTCTGATCTTCGAGCCAGTTCGGGTTCAGTTCGGACCCCAGATAGGCGGCGAGAAATTCCTGACGGGGCACGCCGTTGCCGTCGGCCAGGCGCATCAGTTTGCCCTCCAGGCTGATGAAGCGCTTGTTGATGTGGAAGAGCTGCTCGACCAGCGCTTCGATCCGGGCATTGTTGAGCTGCAGGCCCTTGATCTCTTCGACGATGCGGTCCTGGATCTCTTCGTACTCGGCCCGCTGCGGCGCGCGCAGGCGCTTGCCCTTCAGGCGCGCGCTGATGGTCATGTCTTGGAGCTTCTGGAAGCGTTTAAAGTCTTCCGAAATCCGGTCGAGCTTCTCCATGATGTCTTCGCGCAGCGCGGCTTCCATGGCGGCCATGGAGAGGTTCGTCTTGTCCTCTTCCTCGTCCGTATCGTCCTCGATCGGCTTCTCGCCCGGCTTGTAGTTCCGCTCGGGCAGCTTCAGCTTGCGCTCTTCGGCAAGGCTCGGCAGGTCGCCCTCTTCCTTCTCGATCTCGCCCTTTTCGATCTTCTCGCGGCGCACGGCGAGGTGCGAGCGGTCTTCCTGCACGTTGCCGATGGAGCGGTTGTAGGTCCCGTCCAGATCGATGATGTCGCGCAGCAGAATGTCGCCTTCGGCCAGTTCCTCGCGCCAGATCATCAGGGCCTCGAAGGTCAGCGCGCTTTCGCACAGACCCTTGATCATGGTGTTGCGGCCGGCCTCGATGCGCTTGGCGATGGCGATCTCGCCTTCGCGCGACAGCAGCTCCACCACGCCCATTTCGCGCAGATACATGCGGACCGGGTCGTCCGTGCGGTCGAGATCGTCCTTGGAGTTGCCGCCCTTGACGGCCGTCGTTTCCGTGCGGGCGAGAGTCTTGGGACCGAGCGTTTCCTCTTCCTTCTCCTCGTGGACGGAAATGCCCATCTCGGACAAGGTGGCGAGGACGACTTCGATCTCCTCGGCGGTGATGCCGTTGATGTCGAGGTGCTTGTTGAGGTCTTCGGTTTTCAGCAGGCCCGTCTTCTTGGCCTTGGCGAGCATGCGCTTGACTTCGATATTGTCGAAATCGAGCCGGCTCTTGGGTGTGGCGATGTCCTGAACGGCGGTCGCCTCTGTTTTCACGTCTGTCTTGGGATCGGCCTCGGCCATCGTCGTTCCGTCTCCTCGGGCCTTTTGCGGTCGTGGAACCGCGTAAGCCGCAAACTCAAAGAGCCCGCATTTCGTAGAAATTCACGAAACGAAGGCCTGTTGTTTCAGTCGCGCGAGCGCGATTGCGCCCGCATGAGGCGATGCATCGCCTCCGCATTGTCCTTGCGGATGGTGTCGGCCATCCGCGATCGTGAGTCAGGAGAGGTCGCGTCGTTTCGGGCAGTGTCCAAAAAGGTGCCGGCTTCACTCATCCAGATAGCCGCGCGATCGCCCGTTTCCGCTTCCGATCCCCCCAAAGCGGCCGTGATCAGCGCCCGCCGTGACAAAAGGGTCCGGAGCTCCTCCTCCAGTCCGTCAACCGACATATGAGCATGAAGCCCCGCGATATCAACAGCTTTCGTCTGTCGCCAGTAGCGCAGGGTGGACCGTTGGAGCGCGGAATGGGCCGGATCGTCGAAATTGAGACCGAAAAACGCCTCGTCCACCTCTTCCAGCATGTCCGGAAAGAGCACGATCCCGCCGATCAGCGTCTGCGCCTGGCGGCTGTTGCGGGCCAGTTTCGCCGCGCTCGCGGCCATCGCGGTCTTGTCGGCCTTCTTCTCCTGGGGCTTGCGGCGATTCGGCGTCCATTGACGGCCGAACTGTTTGTCGAAGCGGTCCAGCAGAGCGGTCTTGTACTGTTCGCGCACGCCGGGGTCCGCGATCTCGTTCAGCGCCTCGAACAGACGGCTCTTCAAGCCTGCCTTCGCTTCCGGCGTGCCGAGCGGTTCCTTCTCCACCTCGCGCCGCCACAGCATGTCGACGAGCGGCACGGAGCGTT
>CAYULR010000391.1:0-2036 GCA_964445685.1 uncultured Algimonas sp. | reverse complement strand
GTCCTCGACAGTATTCGGGGTGAGTTCGAGGCCACCATCGCGCCCATGACCTCCGCCGTGCAAACCTTCGCCCTCGGGCTGTTCGGCACGATTGTCGTCATCGACGTCTTCTGGACCATGTTCAAGCTCGCCTTCCAAGGCGCGACCTTGAACAGCTTCTCCGGCGAGATCATGCGCCGGCTTATCATCTACGGCATCTTCGTCTGGCTCATCCAGAACGCCGCCTTCGCGTCGGAGATCCTGCGCTCATTCGAGCTGGCGGCGAACCGCACCTTGGCCGGGCAGGGCATCACGGCCTCGATCACGCCGTCCACGCTTATCGGGTTCGGTCTCGATCTGGCGAGCGAGATTGCGAAAACGGTCAAGATCCTGTCGCCGGTCGCAGGCTTCGGCATCATCATCGCTTCCATCCTCGTCTTGGTGACGTTTGCCCTCATCGCCGCTCAGCTTCTTCAAGTGCTGGTCGAGACATACATCGCTGTCATCGTCGGCATCCTCATGCTCGGCTTTGGAGCTACCCGCGCCACGCAGGAATACGCGCGGAAGTTCATGTTCTATCTCGTGGGGGTCGGGCTGAAGCTCTTCACCATCACGATCATCGCCGGTGTGGGCTATCTTGCCATCAAGGGCTTCACGGGCGGAGACTACCACAAATCCTTCAGCGGCTCGCTGACCGTGCTGGCAATGTCCATGGTCCTCTTTGCCGTCGTGAAGTCCATTCCAGAAATCGTCCAAGGCATCGTGAACGGTGTTGGCTCGTCGTCCTCGTCCGGAATGTTCGGCGTCGCGGCGGCGACGGCCGGTGCGGGTCTCGCGGCTGCGTCGATGGTCGGAACGGGTGGCGCGGCGGGAGCCGGAGCTGCGGCTGCGGGCGCAGCAGGCAAGTCCACGGCGCTTCCCGCGCTCGGCGGCAAGCCCGTCTCTGGCGGTCTCGCCAAGGCTCTCCGTTATGGCGCCAACTACACGACCGGGGCCTTCGTCCCGAAAGCCGCCCTTGGAGCGGCCAACAAGCTCGCCGTCGCGGGCGGGCGTCGCAAGTTCATCGGTCCACGGCAGCCAAGTTCGTAAGGGGAGGGACGTATGCTCGATCGCGTCAGGAGAGCCCAAGAGGCCGACAAACCGGGTAAGCCATCCAAACGGAAGAAGGCGAAGCCACCCAAGTCGGACCCTGGCTCACCCTATCTGCGGGCGAGGGAGGAATGGAACGAGCGATATGGCTCCTATATGGAGTCGGCCCGTCAATGGCGGCGCGCCTGCTTCCTCTCTCTGGGAATCTCCATTCCTGCGGTCATCTTCGCGCTCTGGTCGGCCGGGCAGACGAAGGTTGTGCCCTACGTGGTCGAGATCGGGGAAGCCGGTCAGGTCCGCGCAGCAGGACCGGCCCAGCAAGTCGCCTTCCAGCCCGATTACATCATTGAGGCGGAGCTGGCGGACTTCATCCTAAATTGGCGCGTGGTCACAGTTGACCGCGCTCTCCAACTCGACCGCCTCAACGAGACCTATGTCTTCCTGTCCCCATCGGGAACGGCGAAGACCCGGCTCGACCGATATTATCGGGGCGGCGGCAATCCTTTCGATGTGGCGAAGGAAAAGACCCGCTCTGCGTCGATCGCCAACATCAACCGCGTCTCGCCCAACAGCTTCTCGATCCAATGGGTCGAACAGGAGTTCGACCGGACGGGCACGGAGCTGGGGAGCCGCCGCTACCAGGGCATCCTCACCTACGCGATTGTTCAGCCGACATCGGAGGCTGTCATCCGCGCCAATCCGCTTGGCGTTTACGTCACTGAAATCGACTACTCGGAGGTTATGCAATGAAAACGAACCTATGGCTTGCAGCCGGTCTGGCATCGCTCTGCTTCAGTAGCGGAGTCGCACACGCGCAGATGGCGCGACCGCTTACAAAAGCGGAACTGACGACAACGCAAATGTCGGAGAATTGGCGGGACGGTCACGATCTCGTCACGATGGGTGAGGACGGGAAGGTCGTCTTTCTGTATGGACAAGCCCAGCCTACGGTCGTCTGCGCCAAGCTT
>CAYULR010000390.1:279-2037 GCA_964445685.1 uncultured Algimonas sp. | reverse complement strand
GCTCGCGCCATCGTCGAAGAGACCAGGCGTCGCGGCATGACCATTCCGCCGGCCTCGGCCACAGCCACGCGGTCCCGGTCAATGGTTCGGCCATCGCGATCGCGGTCATGGGGCTGTTCGTCGTGCTGACCGTCTGGCTGCTGATCGCGCAGAGCTGGGCCATCCGGGCGACGGGGTCCATCGCGGTGCGCGGCGACCGCGCCCACTACACGGCGGACCTGTTCGGCAATCTCTTCGTCATCGTCGGTCTGGCCGTCGCGACGTTCACGGACGCGCACTGGGCGGATGCGGGCGTGGGTCTGCTGATGGCGTTGTGGCTGCTCTATACGGGCTACCGGGTCGCGAAGCTCGCCTGGGCGCAGCTGATGGACCAGGAGCTCACCCAAGAAGAGCGCAAGCTGGTGACGGCGCGCGTCATGTCCGATCCGCGCATCCGGGCCGTGACGAACCTGCGCACGCGCGCCTCTGGCCCGCACCTGCATATGCAGATGCGCCTCGACCTCGACCCCCACCTCTCCCTGTCCGACAGCCATGACATCGTGGTGGATGCGGAAAAGCGCCTGATGGCCGCCTTCCCGGCCGCCGACATCCTGATCCACCCCCATCCGGCAGGCTGTGCGCAGGCGCACGGCAATGTGCGGTTCCAGACCGAATAGACGCAAGGACCGGACGGACGGCACGGTCCTGACTTTTGTGGAGGCGTTAACCCTGTCGGTTAAAACTTCCTTTGCCATGTCTTGGGAAGCGGCCTCTCATGCGGACCCTGTATCACTACCCGCTTCACCCCGGCTGCCGCGCGGCGCGCATCAGCTTTGCGGAGAAGAAGCTGAAGCTGCGCGAAGTGGTGATCGACCCGTGGCAGCCCGACGAGAAGTTCCAGTCGCTGTCCGTCGAGGACGTACCGCCCATCCTGACCGACGTCACGCAGAACGGCACCGCCACCATCGTGGGTAGCCACGTGCTGTGCGAATATGCCGACGAAGCGAGCCCCCGCAATCCGCTCATCCCCGGCGAACGCCACCAGCGCGCCGAGGTCCGCCGCCTGTGCACCTGGTTCGGCCAGCGCTTCGACCACGAGGTCAATGCGCTGATCCTGCCCGAGAAGCTCGAAACCGTCGCGCTGGGCGGCACGCCGGACATGGACGCGCTGCAGGAAGGCCGCATGGCCCTGCGCGACCACCTCGCCTACATGGCGTGGCTGCTCAGCATCCGCGACGGCCTCGCCGGCCCGGCCTTCACCCTCGCCGACATCGTCGCCGCCGCGCACCTGTCCTGCCTTGACTATCTGGACGAAGTCGCCTGGCGCGAAGTGCCGGACGTTAAGGACTGGTACCAGCGCATCAAATCACGCCCCTCCTTCCAGCCGCTCCTGAAAGACCGCATCCCCGGCATCCGTCCCCCGCGCCACTACGGCGATCTGGACTTCTGACTCCGAGCCGCTAGGCGCGGGTCATGACCGGGTCCGTCATATCCAAGGCAGTAGAACGGCGCGCGCTTGCGCTTGGGTTCACGCGGCCCTTCGTGGCGGACCTGTCCGGGTTCGGGGCGGGGCCTGGGGAGCGCTTGCGGCATTTCGTGGGCGAGGGACGCCATGCCTCCATGGCCTGGATGGAGGCCACGCTGGAGCGCCGCGTGCACCCGCAGGCCTTGTGGCCGGAGGCGCGGTCCGCCGTGGTTCTGGGCCTGAACTACGGCCCTGAAACAAACCCCTTGGCGACGCTGGAGCAGCCGGACCGGGCAACGGTCTCCGTCTATGCG
>CAYULR010000390.1:0-269 GCA_964445685.1 uncultured Algimonas sp. | reverse complement strand
CGACGTGATGAAAGGCCGCCTGAAGGAAATCGCCGGATTGCTGGCGCGGGACACGGGCGAGGACGTGAAGGTCTTCGTCGACACGGCGCCGCTGATGGAAAAGCCGCTCGCCGCGCAGGCCGGGCTGGGCTGGCAGGGCAAGCACACCAACCTGTTGTCGCGCGACTGGGGCAACTGGCTGTTCCTCGGGACCATCCTCAGCGCCGCCGACCTGACGCCGACCGAGCCGGAGACGGACCATTGCGGCTCCTGCACGGCCTGCCTGGACG
>CAYULR010000389.1:0-2043 GCA_964445685.1 uncultured Algimonas sp. | reverse complement strand
ATGCTGTGGTCATGGCCCGCATGGTCGTGTCCGGCGGGCTCCGCGAAGGCGACGGGCGTGGTGGGTTCGATGAGCGCGCCGAGCGCCGCGCCGAACAGATGGAACGCCGCCAGCCCGATCAGGCAGACCTGGAAGACGGCCGAAAAGCTCTCCGCCTTGCCGAAGCCGAACCGGTAGGTCGAATTGGGGGACCGCGCGGCGAACCGCACCGCGATGAAGGAGCTTCCCGCCGCGACCATGTCCAGCGCGCTGTGGACCAGCGATGACAGGATGCCGACGGAGCCCGTCAGCCAGAAGAGCCAGAGCTTGCCCAGCGCCATGACGATGCCCAGCACCAGGGCCAGCGCCGTGATGCGGCGGGTGATGACGGCGGAGCCTTCGGGAGCCAGCCGTCCGGGACGCCCGCGCCGGACCGTTCCAGGATCGGCCAGATCGAAACGGTCGTCCCGCCCGGCATTGGCAAGATCCAGATATGTCGGGCCTGCGGCGGACATGACGCGCTTGTTACCACATTTGTGGCGTTACACCATAACTTTGATAACCCCTTTGTCTGGCGTCTGTGGACGGAGCGCGTTAACCGCGCGCAACCGGGATGAAACCGCCGGACAGGGACTGACATGAAACATATCTTACGCGTTGCCGCCTTCGGGCTGGCGGGACCTCTTTTCGTGGGCGCCTGCGCGCCGTCGGGGGGCGATGCGCCCGCCACGCAGACGCCTCAGGAGTCCCAAGCTTCCCAGGCGCCCCAATCCCAGCGAGCCAGCGCCGCGACGGCTGCCGTGTCCCGCGACGCGGTTCCGCACGCGCAGCTGCCCGGAACGGTGGAGCCCACGGCCTACCGCATCGACCTGACCATCGACCCGCGCCAGGACGGGATGAGCGGCATCGTGGAGATCGACGCGCAACTGCCCGATCCCACGGACGGCTTCTGGGTGCATGCCAAGACCATCGACGTCTCGGACGCGTCCATCTCCATCGCCGGAACGGACTATCCGCTGAGCTTCGATGCCGTGCCGCTGGACGAAGCGCCGTCCGGCCTGGCTTGGCTTCAGGCCGAAGAGACGCTGCCCGCAGGCGATGCGCTCATCCGGCTCGACTATTCCACGCCCTACAATCTCAGCCTGAACAGCGCCTACAAGGTGGTGCGCGACGGCGAGGCCTACATCGTCACGCAGATGGAACCGCTGGGCGCGCGCGAAGCCTTCCCAGGGTTCGACGAACCGCGCTTCAAGCAACCCTTCACCCTGTCCATCACGGCCCCGTCCGAAGACGTGGTCGTGTCCAACACGCCGCTTGTGTCCGAGACGGATGCGGGCGACGGCCTGATCAAGCACCAGTTCGCGCAGACGCGCCCGCTGCCGACCTATCTGGTCGCCTTCGCGGTCGGTCCGTACGACATTGTCGATTTCGGCACGCTGCCGCCCAACGAGGTGCGCGAGCGCCCGCTGGAGCTGCGCGGCCTCGCCGCCAAAGGCGAAGGTCCGCGCCTGGACTACGCGCTGGAAAACACGGACGGCCTGCTAAGTGCGCTGGAAGGTTATTTCGGCCAGGAATATCCGTACGAGAAACTCGATCTGCTCGCCGCGCCGGAATATGCGTTTGGCGCGATGGAGAACCCCGGCCTCATCGTCTACCGCGAATCGCTTCTGCTGCTGGACGAAAACGCGCCCCTGTCGCAGCGCCGGGGCTATGCCCGCGTCCACAGCCACGAGCTGGCACACCAGTGGTTCGGCAATCTCGTCACCCCACAATGGTGGAACGATATCTGGCTAAACGAGGCCTTTGCGACCTGGATGAGCTATAAAACGCTGCACGCCTATGATCCGGAAGGCGGCTATGATCGATCGCCAATCCGTGCAGGCCTTGGCGCGATGGGGGCAGACTCGCTTCTCAATGCCCGCCAGATTCGCGAACCGATCACACAGAATGGCGACATACTCGGTGCGTTTGACGGGATCACCTATTCCAAAGGCGGCAGCGTCCTGAATATGTTCGAAACCTATCTGGGTGAGGACCGTTTCCGAGATGGCATCCGCCTGCACA
>CAYULR010000388.1:0-2053 GCA_964445685.1 uncultured Algimonas sp. | reverse complement strand
CCATACGCTCCGGGCCTACGCCCAGGATCTGCGCACCTTCGCGCGCTTCACCAAGGCGCATCGCCTTAGCGAGCCGCTTTCGAAAGACTACATCCTCGCCTACCACCGGCATCTGCGCGACGAATTGGACGCAAGGCCCGCGACCATCGAGCGCCGCCTCGTAACCCTCAAGTCGTTCTATGCCTGGCGAGAAAATCGGAACAGCGCACTGCGCTCCCCATTCGCCGACGTCCGTATTTCCGTTAGGATCCCGCGCCGCCTGCCGCGGCCTATTGATCGGGAGATCCTTAGAGCGGTTCTCCACGCCGATGAACGCGCCAACGCTGCAAGATCTACTCGAGGTGTCAGGGACTCGGCGCCAGCCTCGCAATATGGCATTACGCTCCTGATCATCAAGCTGCTGATCGTGACCGGGTTGCGCATCAGCGAGCTGGCCAACGTTAAGGTCCGCGACGTCTCGCCGGACGGCTGCCAGATCCTCGTAAACGGCAAAGGTAGCAAAGAGCGGATCGTTTTCGTGCCGAACCGGGAGCTGCAGGCAGAGTTGCAACGCTACTGTCAGATGCGTTCCGAGCACGGCTCCATGATATCGCCGCTGTTCCTCAACACGGTGGGACGCCGGCTCCGCGCCGCCACCTTCCGCAAGCGACTGCGGGCGCTGTCAAAACGGCTTGGCATTGAACCCCATCTGACCCCGCACCGGTTCCGGCACTCTGCCGCGACCCTCCTTATCGAAGAGGGCATCGACATCCGAATGGTCCAAGCACTCCTTGGGCATGCAAACCTAAAAACGACCGAGATCTATGTGCGGGTCTCGAACCATGCGCTGCGACGAGCGTTGGAGCGAGTGGACGTGCTTGGCGAGCTGGGACAATAACGGCCCTTTGCTTCCGTTTCTCCAAATGGTCTGACGCTGCGCGCCGGCCCATCGAGCCAGCCGTTAGTTGTAAACACGAGATATGCATACAGGCGAACTTGCGTGAAACTTTACCCGATCTCTCGCAGGATTTCGGCCGCTGTTGTTTCGCCGCCATCGGCAGCCCTCCGCAGCCAGTACTTTGCCTTGTCGAGGTTCTTTTCGACGCCAGTTCCAAGTTGATAGCATTCACCCACACAGGCGATCGCGAGCACATAGTCCTGCTTTGCAGCCTCGAGATAGAGTTCAAAAGCAAGATTCATGTCTCGCGCCACGCCGATCTCATACTCGTAACACTGCGCAAGATTTGTGATAGCCAGCGGGTCGCCCGCCTCGCGCCCCTTTCGGTACCAGTAGACTGCCTGTGCTTCGTCAATTTCCACGCCTTCCCCATCTGCGTAGCACGTGCCCAAATTGGTCATGGCAAGACCGTCCCCGGCCTCTGCCCCTTTGCGGTACCAATGAATGGCTTCGTCGATACTGGCCTCGCAGCCCCGTCCAAACTCGTAACAGACACCCAAACTTACAAAGGCCTTCACCTCTCCGGCCTCAGCGGCTTTGCGGTACCAATGATAGCTAAGCTGGTCGTCTTGAGGCACACCCAGACCGATTTCGTAACTGTAGCCGAGATTGGCCATCGCGTGGCTATCCTCGGCATCAACTGCCTGCCTCAGCCAATAGACCATCTTTTCAATGTCCTGACCAACCCCCTTCCCTGCTTCAAAGCACATGGCGAGATTGTTCATCGCAGCACCATTTCCGTCCTCAGCTGCCTCGAGATAAAGCTGGAAGGCGCGTTCTTCATCTCTCCGGACGCCCAGCCCAGTCTCGTAGAAATTGGCCAAGTAATAACAAGCATCTCCATCACCGACCAAAGCGCCTTTCTGGTATAGTGCCAACGCTCGGCTCTGGTCCGCTGTCACGCCGACACCGTGCTCATAGACAAGGCCAAGCAAAGATGCTGCCTTGCCATCTCCGGCATCGACCGCTTTGTGATACCAAAACAGGGCCTTTGTCATGTCTCGCGCGACCCCGACACCCTCTTCGTAGCAATCCGCAAGATAGGCCATGGCACGACCATCTCCGAGTTCTGTTCCGGCGCGGTAGCACTCAATAGCGCGATCCAAATCCAACTCG
>CAYULR010000387.1:0-2058 GCA_964445685.1 uncultured Algimonas sp. | reverse complement strand
ACAGCCCTGGCTGTTGTCGGTGCGAACGAGGCAGAAGATCCAGTCGGCCTGATCGGCGTAGGACGTCCAGACCTTCTGGCCGTTGACGATCCAGTGGTCGCCCTTGTCCTCGGCCTTGGTGGCGAGCGATGCGAGGTCGGACCCGGCGTTCGGCTCGGAATAGCCCTGGCACCAGCGGATTTCGCCGCGGGCGATTTTGGGAAGGTGCTCTTTCTTCTGCGCTTCGTTGCCGAATTTCAGCAGCGCCGGGCCAAGCATCCAGATGCCGAAGCTCTGCAGCGGCGAGCGCGCATTGATACGCTTCATCTCGGACAGCAGAACCTTCTCTTCGGCGCGCGACAGACCCGCACCGCCATATTCGACCGGCCAGGTCGGAACGGTCCAGCCCTTTCCGGCCATGCGCTCCAGCCAGACTTTCTGGGCTTCGCTCTGGAACGTCCAGTTGCGGCCGCCCCAGCAGGCGTCTTCTTCGCCCTGCACGGGTTCGCGCATTTCGGCCGGGCAGTTCTCTTCCAGCCAGGCACGCGCTTCGGTGCGGAACTCTTCGAGATTGAGATCGCTCATTTGACAAACTCTCCTTTGGCAATGCGGCCGAGGAACTTCGCCCCCTGCTGGCCGCCATTCGTGTATTCCTCGGCACCTTCCATGGAGGAAATCGTCTCCCAATGCGCTGCGACATTCTCAGCGGTCGCTTCGCCTTCCGTGAAGTTGACGCCCTGCGTCTCCACCACTTTGATCTCGGCGTAGCCGCCTGCGCCCGCCGCCAGGATGGTGCGGTTCGGCGCGTCGTCGCTGACGAGGAAGACGAGGCCCTGGCTGACGGGCTCGACCTTCAGCATGTCCAGATATTCCTCCGGCATCAGCCCTTCCGTCATGCGCGAGCGCGCCGTGGGAGCCAGCGTGTTGACGCGGATGTCGTATTTCGCGCCTTCGAGGCAGAGCGTGCGCATGAAGCCGGACAGGCCCGCTTTCGCCGCGCCGTAATTGGTCTGGCCGAAATTGCCGTACATGCCGCTTGAGCTCGTCGTCATGACGATGCGGCCGTAGCTGTTTTCCTTCATGTGGTTCCACACCGCCTTGGTGCAGACGGCGGAGCCGCGCAGGTGGACCGCGATGACGAGGTCCCAATCGTCCATGGTCATCTTGGAAAACGACTTGTCGCGCAGGATGCCCGCATTGTTGACCAGGATGTCGACCTTGCCGAAACGCTCGACCGCTTCCGCGACCATGGCTTCGACTTCGTCTTCCTTGGTGACGTTCGCACCGTTGGCGATGGCTTCGCCGCCCATCGCCTCGATCTCCTTGACGACCTGCTGCGCCATCGTCTCGCTGCCGCCGGTCCCGTCGACTGAGCCGCCCAGATCGTTGACGACGACTTTCACGCCGCGCTTGGCCAGCGCCAGCGCATGGGAGCGGCCGAGACCGCCACCGGCTCCGGTGACGATGGCGACGCGGTTGTCGAAGGTGATGGCCATGATGGGTCCTGTGTTTGGGAGGGGTTGGGTATGGTTACGCGGATGAGGGTTCAAGAGACGCGGTGGGGGCGTCGCGTATGTGATGCACGAGAGTGGTTTGGCGCAGCCAAAACATTCGATTGCCAATCGAATGTAACGAAGCGCCGCGAACGCTGTGAGCGGACTGACCAGACGCCGACCGCTTTGCGATCGGCCGCTCGCGGCGTTCGCGGTAGCCCGCTACGCGACCTCAAACAGTCCAGCCGCCCCCATGCCGCCGCCGATGCACATCGTGCTGACGACATATTTCGCGCCGCGGCGCTTGCCTTCGATCAGGGCGTGGGCGCTCATGCGGGCGCCGCTCATGCCGTAGGGGTGGCCGATGGAGATGGCGCCGCCGTTCACGTTCAGCTTTTCCATCGGGATGCCGAGTTTGTCGGCGCAGTAGAGCACCTGCACGGCAAACGCTTCGTTCAGCTCCCACAGGTCGATATCGTCCATCTTCAGCCCAGCTTGGGCCAGCAGCTTCGGCACGGCGTAGATCGGGCCGATGCCCATCTCGTCCGGCTCCAGGCCCGCCACGGCCATGCCGCGGTAGTAGCCC
>CAYULR010000386.1:0-2073 GCA_964445685.1 uncultured Algimonas sp. | reverse complement strand
GTCTGTCGACCGTGCGCGGATCGGCGAAGAATGCCGCGAAGACCAAGGTGAAGGGTGGCGAGGATGCGGGCCGCTCCATCCTGGGTGCGATCGAGGACGGCGGCTGCGTGGTCATCACGCCGGACGGCCCACGAGGCCCGCGCCAGCGCGTCCCGCTGGGTCCCTTCCGCCTCGCCCGGCTGAGTGGCGCGCCAGTACTGCCTTGCACCTTCTCCGTTGCCCGCCGCCGCCAGTTCGACAGCTGGGACCGCTTCGTTCTGCCACTTCCCTTCGGGCGTGGAAAGATCGTCTGGGGCACGCCGGAACGGCTCGCGTCCGACGCGGACGATGCGGAACTGGAAACCGTGCGCGCCCGGGTCGAGGCGGAGATGAACGAACTAATGGCGGACGCCGACAGGGCGCTGGGCCACATCCCGGTCGAGGCGGCCTGATGGCGTTCATCAAGACACCGCTGGCCTACCGCGTCCTGACGTCCATCCTGTCGCCGCTGACGCCGTTCTGGTTGCGCAGGCGCGCCCTGCGCGGCAAGGAAGACCGCGCGCGGCTTGGCGAGCGCTCCGGGCACATCACGCGGACCCGCCCGCCGGGCGAGCTGGTCTGGCTTCACGGCGCGAGCGTGGGCGAGACCCAGATGCTGCGCCCCGTCATTGACCGCTTGCTGGAAACGCCGGGCCGCCACGTGCTTGTCACGAGCGGCACGAAGACCTCCGCCGAACTGCTCGCCGAGCAGTTGCCCCCGCGTGCCATCCACCAGTATATCCCGCTCGACACGCCGCGCGCGACGGCGCGGTTCATCGCGCACTGGCATCCGGAGCTGGCCGTGTTTGCAGAAAGCGAGCTGTGGCCCAACCTGATCTGGACGGCGCGCCGCGCGGACATTCCGCTCGCCCTCGTCAATGCGCGCATGAGCGACAAATCCCTGCAAGGCTGGCTGTCGCGTCTTCCGCTCGCGCAATCCGTGCTGGGATCGTTCGACACCATCCTCGCCGCGGACCGCCGCACGGCGGACGGGTTGGCGAAGATCACCATGCGCACCGTACCGGACGTGGGCAGCCTGAAGGCGGACGCGCCCGCGCTCGATTTCGACCCGGCGGAACGGCAAGCCCTGGCGGACGCCATCGGCGACCGTCCGGTCTGGCTCGCCGCGTCCACCCACGAAGCCGAGGAAGCCGTCTTCCATAGCGTCCGCAAACGCTTGGGGGATGCCTACATGCTCTGGCTGCCGCGCCATCCCAATCGCGGGCCTGCCATAGCCAAACTGTCGGGCGCGCCCCGCCGCGCCATCGGGCAGGCGCCGGGCGAGAACAGCTACGTCATGGACACGATGGGAGAGATGGGACTGGCGTTGGCGCTGGCCGATGTCTGCGTGCTGGGCGGATCGTTCGACCCGTCGCTGATGGGGCACAACCCGCTGGAGGCGGCGCGCGCGGGCGTCCCGGTCGTGACCGGGCCGTACCATGCCAGCTTCGTGGAGCTCTACCGCGACCTCTCGGCCGTGGACGGGGTCTGCCTGACGGATGCGGACGGGCTGGCCACGGCGATCGGGCACGGCCTGTCCGGAATGCTCGCCGACACCGCCCAGAACGCGAAAGCCTACGCCTCGCAAAGCTCCGGCACGCTGGACCGCACGATGCGCGAGCTGGAGGCGTTACTGTGAGGCCGCCGGAGTTCTGGAACGTGCGGGAGGGCCGCGACGGCGCGCCCATGCTGCG
Organism: uncultured Algimonas sp.; assembly: GCA_964445685.1. Lineage (GTDB taxonomy): Bacteria > Pseudomonadota > Alphaproteobacteria > Caulobacterales > Maricaulaceae > Litorimonas. Next base: position 361 of record CAYULR010000386.1, on the reverse strand, counting down.
CACGCTGCTGCGACCGCTAGGCGCGATCTACACGCTGGCCGGACGGCGCAGGCGCGCCCGGACGCAAGCCTACGATCCCGGCGTGCCGGTCATCTGCGTCGGCAACGCCACGATGGGCGGAACGGGCAAGACGCCGGTCGCGCTATACCTGCTACGCTCGCTGCGGCGCATGGGCGTGAACGCGCACGGGCTGACACGCGGCTATGGCGGGCAGCTGAAGGGACCCGTCGCCGTCAATCCGCGCCACACGGCCGAAGAGGTCGGGGACGAACCGCTGCTCATGGCACGGTCCGGTCCGGTCTGGGTCGCGGCCGAGCGCGACGAGGGCACACTCGACGGGAGCGTGGGCGTTAAGTAGGCG
>CAYULR010000385.1:0-2077 GCA_964445685.1 uncultured Algimonas sp. | reverse complement strand
CAAGGCCGATAAGCGCGAAGCCGCGCTTTGGCTGACCTGGCTGTTCGGCCTGTCCTTTTCCCTGCCCTTCGTGCTTTACCTGATGGGCCTGACGCCGCCGATCGGTTCGACCGAACTCCTGCTGCTCGTCGCGATCACCAGCGGGTTCGGCTTTGCCGGCATGGTCGGCGCGCTGATCCTGTCCTACTCCATGATGGCGGATGTGTCGGATCTGATGACGCTGGAGACGGGGCGCAAGCGCGAGGGGCTCCTCTTCGCGGCCTTCACCTTCGCCAACAAGCTGGCCTTCGCGGGTGGGCTGATCCTGGCCACGCTGGGCCTGACGCTGATCGACCTGCCGGACGCGGCCCTGCCGAGCGAGGTCGGCGACGAGACCACGCGCGGGCTGGCGCTCTATTCCATCGTCATCAACCTGCTTCTCGCCGTCACCGCCTGGTGGTCCTACACGCGCTACTCCATGAGCCGCGCGCGCCACGCCGTGCTACAGGAGGAGCTCCGCAAGGCGCGCCCGGTGGAAGGCGGCGTCGCCGAACTGTGAGGCGGCGAACATGGCGACGCGGCGGTAGAGCTGCGCGTCGCAATCATAGGTGAACCCGAAGCCGCCGTGGAACTGGATCGACCGGTCGGCGGCGTAGGACAGTGCGCCTTCGGCTTTGGCGTTGGCCATGCGGACCGCGATCTCGCCCTCGCCCTGCTTCTCGGCATGGGTCGCCGCCGCGTAGAGCAGCGAGCGGGCATCTTCCGCGCCGACGAAGGCGTCGACTGTGGGATGCTTCAGCGCCTGGAACGCGCCGATCACCTTGCCGAACTGCTTGCGGGTTTTCAGATAGTCGACCGTATAGTCCACGCAGGCCTGCGCCGCGCCGGACAGCTCCGCGCTCTGCAGCAGGTTGGCGACCAGCTCGATACGCTCCAGCGCCGCCGCCGTCAGCTCGGCCGGCATCAGCATGTCGTCCGTCACGGCCGGCACGTCGAAGCGGTAGGCGCGCTTGGTTTCGTCGATGATGGTCTCGCGGCGGGCGTCGATGGCGTCGCGCGGGATGAGCGCAAGACGGAGCTCTCCCTCGTGCCGGACCGTGGTGACGACGATGTCGGCCGCGTCGAGGATCAGCACGAACGTCTTCGTCTTGCCTTCGACCGCGCCGAGGTCCCACGCGCCGGACGGCTCGAACAGCGCGACCGTCCCGACCGTGCCGCTGGCCAGCTTGGGCAGCCACTGCGCTTTCTGCGCGTCCGATCCGCCGTGCAGGATCGCCTGCGCTGCCAGCGTCGTGGAGGCGAAGGGCGAGTTCATCAGGTGCTTGCCCATGGCTTCTGCGATGGGAACCAAATCCGCCAGTTCGAGGCCGAGACCGCCTTGGTCTTCGGGGAGCGCAATGCCGAGCCAGCCGAGTTCCGCCATCTCCGTCCAGACAGCCGGGTCGTAGCCGCGTTCCTCCTCCAGCAGGGAACGCACGTTGGAGATCGGGCTCTTCTCCGCGCAGAAGCGCATGGCCTGGTCGCGGAGTTCCGCCTGCATCTCGGTCAGGGCGATCTTGGCGAGGTGGTGGGTCATGAAGGAAGTGTCCCCGGCATTTACTGCCGGGGCCTCCGGCTTGTGTTTCAGACGACTGGTCTGGTCAGCGTGAGCTCTATCTCGGTGGAGGCCCCGGCAATGAATGCCGGGGACGGTCGCTCTCTATCCGGCGGGATTAGCGCGTCTTCGGCAGCCCGAGCACGTGCTCGCCCACAATGTTCCGCTGGATCTGGCTCGTCCCGCCGCCGATCGTTGCGGAGAACGCATTCAGGTAGGACCGCTGCCAGTATCCGTCCTCGCGGCTCGCCTCTTCGCCGACATAGTAGCCCGCTTGCGCCCCTTCGAGCTCCAACGCCAACTCTCCGGTCTCGCGCGCATACTCCGTGAACTGCAGCTTGCTCATGATCGGCAGAGCGAACGGCTTTTCCTGCACCAGCGGCGCGATCTTGGCGCGTTCGCGGTTCGCCATCATGGCTTGGGCGTCGATGATGGTCTGCATCAGGCGGTCGCGCATGACGGGGTCTTCCAGTGCGGGCTTGCCGTTGCGCGACGCGCGCTTGG
>CAYULR010000384.1:0-2080 GCA_964445685.1 uncultured Algimonas sp. | reverse complement strand
GTCCACGACGAGGTCCTGTCGCACGATGTTCTTGGCGCGGCGCAGCGCGAAATCGATCATGCCCGCGCCGACCGTGCGGTTGGTCGAGCGGTCCACCACGATGAACGCGCCGGTCTTGCGGTTGTCCTGATAGGCATCGAACGGGATGGGCTTGGAAAGCGACAGCGTGACCACGCCGATCTCGTTGAGCTCCAGCGTCTTGGCGGCGGCCTCGGACAGGTCCGACACGTCGATGCGGTGCTTCAGCGCGGTGACCGATCCAGTCACGCCCTGGTTCGCCGTACGGATGATGTACTGCCGTCCGGGGAAGAGCGGTGCGTCGTCCATCCAGATCAGGTGCGCCTGGAACTGGTCGGCGACCTCGACGGGGCGGTCCGTGCCGCAGAGCACGTCGCCGCGCGAGACATCGATCTCGTCCTCCAGCGTGATCGTGACCGACTGGTCCTGCCGGGCGTGGTCGAGCGAGTCTTTGTACAGGACGATGTCCTTGACGGTCGAGCGCTTGCCCGACGGCATGGCCATGATCTCCTGGCCCTTGGACACGGTTCCCGACGCGATGGTGCCGGAGAAGCCCCGGAAGTCGAGGTTCGGCCGGTTGACCCATTGGACGGGCAGGCGGAACGGCGCTTCCAGCGCGCCGCGTTCCACTTCGACCTCTTCGAGGAAACCGAGCAGGCTCGGGCCTTTGTACCAACAGGTCCGGTCCGAGCGTTCGGTGACGTTGTCGCCGTCCAGCGCGCTGACCGGAATGGTCATGATGTCGTCGAAATTCAGGTCTTCCGCGAACTGGCGGAATTCCACGTCGATGGCGTTGAAGACGCTCTGGTCGAAATCCATCAGGTCCATCTTGTTCACCGCGACGACGACCTGCGGAATGCCCAGCAGGCTTGCGATAAAGGCGTGGCGGCGCGTCTGTTCGGCAACACCGTGGCGCGCATCGATCAGCAGCACGGCGACGTCGGCGGTGGAGGCACCCGTCGCCATGTTGCGCGTGTACTGCACGTGGCCGGGCGTGTCGGCGATGATGAACTTGCGCTTGTCCGTGGAGAAGAAACGGTAGGCGACATCGATGGTGATGCCCTGTTCGCGCTCGGCCGCCAGACCGTCCACCAGCAGCGCCAGGTCGGGCCGCTCGCCCGTCGTGCCGGAGGTCTTCGAGTCCTTCTCGATCGCCGCCATCTGGTCTTCGTAGATCAGCTTGGAATCGTAGAGGAGGCGGCCGATGAGCGTGGACTTGCCGTCGTCGACGGAGCCGCAGGTGAAGACGCGCAGGAAGGACTTGCGTTCCTGGGCCGAGAGGTAGGCGTTGATGTCCTCGGCGATGAGAGGGTCGTGATGGGCCATTAGAAGTAACCCTCTTCTTTTTTCTGTTCCATCGACGCGCCGCTATCGCTGTCGATCACGCGTCCCTGCCGCTCGCTTGTCGTAGCCAGCAGCGTCTCCTGGATGACGTCCTCCAGAGTGTCCGCCTCGCTCTCCACAGCACCAGTCAGTGGGTAGCAGCCGAGCGTGCGGAAGCGCACGGAGCGCATCTCCGGCTCCTCGCCCGGCTCCAGCGGCATGCGGTCGTCGTCGCGCATGAACCAGATGCCGTCGCGCTTCACCACGGGACGTTTGGCGGACAGGTAGAGGTCCGGGATCTGGATCTGCTCGCGGTGGATGTATTGCCAGATGTCGAGCTCGGTCCAGTTGGACAGCGGGAAGACCCGCATGCTTTCGCCCGGCTTCACGCGCGCATTGTAGATGTCCCACAGCTCCGGGCGCTGGTTCTTCGCGTCCCAGCGGTGCGTGTCGGTGCGGAAGGAGAAGATGCGTTCCTTGGCGCGGGACGTCTCCTCGTCGCGGCGCGCGCCGCCGAAGGCCGCGTCGTAGCCGCCCGCGTCGAGCGCCTGTTTCAGGCCGACCGTCTTGGTGATGTGCGTGTGCTCGGCCGAACCGTGGGTGAACGGGCCGACGTCTTGCGCGATGGCGTCCGGGTTGACGTGGACGATCAGGTCCATGCCGACTTCCTTGGCGCGGCGGTCGCGGAAATCGTACATTTCCTTGAACTTCCAGCGCGTATCGACGTGCAGCAGCGGGA
>CAYULR010000383.1:0-2102 GCA_964445685.1 uncultured Algimonas sp. | reverse complement strand
GAAGGCCGCCGATAATGTTGCCCATTGGGGTCGTCCTTTGTCCGGTCGGTTGGGAACGGTTCGGTTCGGGGAGAAGAATGGCGGGACGGACCCGCCATCTTCGCAAGGGGTCGGCCCGGGCGAGGCGAGCCTACAGCCCGCCTGCCGCCCGGAAGGCGACCTTAGATGTTGGTCGCCGGGGCGACGCCGACCGTGCCGACACCGCGGGATTCCACGTGGCGGGCCACGATACCGGCCGACTGCTCTTCCAGCGTGGACTGCACGCCGCGGGCAAGGCTGGCCGCGAAGCTGTGGATGATCAGCAGCGGGATGGCGACGATCAGGCCGAGCATGGTGGTCACGAGGGCGACGGAGATACCGCCGGCCATCAGCTGCGGGTCACCCGCACCGTAGATCATCATGGCTTGGAAGGTCTGGATCATGCCGGTCACGGTGCCGAGCAGGCCGAGCAGCGGTGCGATACCGGCGATCAGCTTGATGAAGTTCAGACCGAATTCGAGCTTGGGGCTCTCCTGCAGGATGGCTTCGTCCAGCTTCAGCTCGACCGTGTCGGCGTCGGCGTTGCGGGCGCCTTCATAGGCGAGCATGACGCGGCCCAGGGCGTTGGACTTGGACGGTTGCGACTTACGCTTCTGTCCGGCGACCGCCATGCGGATCAGGAACAGACGCACGATGAGCAGGATACCGAGGATGGCCGTGATCGCACCGAGACCGATGATGATCATGCCGATCGGGCCACCTTGCATGGCACGCTCCCACGGACCGGGGCGAAGATCGAAGGTCTTCAGCAGTTCGCCGCGAGTCGGGTCAATCGGGGCGTAGACCACGTCGCCGGAACCAGCGGACAGGACACGGGCCGCGGCCGACTGGATGGCACCGCCCGGCTGGGCTGGCAGCAGCGACAGCAGCGGCAGGTCTTCACCGTTCGCGGATGGCGGGTTGTACTGCAGGAAGTCACCGCCCTGGTTGAAGGCCACGAACGGGCCCACGCGGGTGACATCCGTCTGGCCGTCGATGCCGGCGACGGGCGCGGTGAAGGTTTCGACTTCGCGCTGCTGTTCGATTTCTTCGAGCATGGTCTGCCAGATGGCGTTCAGGTCGGCGGTGGACGGCAGGGCGTCGGAGCCGGCCACGCGCTCCAGCACGACCGTACGGTTCGGGAACTGAGCGGTAATCAGCGAGCGGTCCAGCGTGGACTTGAACTCACCGGCCATCGAACGGGCCAGGCCGAACACTTCGCCGAACTCGCCCTGTGCAGCGGTCAGCTCGGCCTTCAGGCCGTCGATCTGGTTCTGGTTGGCCTGGAAGTTGGCCTCGACGCGGCGGGCCTGGGCTTCCAGCTGGGCCAGCTCGTTACGGGCGCTTTGCAGCTCGGCCGTTTGCGTGTTGGCGTTGGCCTGGAATTCGGAGACGCGCTGCTGGTTGATGCGCTGCTGCTCGGCAGCATCGGTGCGCACCTGGTTCAGCAGGTCCTGGATGGAGGAGATCTGCGCGGACGCGGGTCCTGCGAGAAGAGCCGACCCAGCCAGGGCGGCCATTGCGGATTTGAAGAACTTCATGGTCTTGTTTTCCCTGGTTGTGTTTAGTTGGCGGCCGAAACGGGCGCGTAGATGACTTCCGGTGCGGCCTGTTCACGCGCGACGCGGATGGTCTGGCGGATCTGGCGGGCATCGACGTCGCTGAGAGGCTCCCAGCTGCCGGCACCGTGGTTCCAGCGCGTGGCGGAACCGTCACGCTTGTCGAGGAAGATGAAGGAGGTGCGGCCGAAGCGGATGAAATCCACGACGTTGCCGGGCTGCTCCGGATGAACGCCCTCGTAGCTTTCCGTGGAATAGCCGTAGGTCGTTTCGATGTCGTAGGCGTTCAGGACCTGGCGGTACTGCTCGGCGGGCGACACGGCCGGGTTGGCCAGCGCTTCCTTGACACGGTCGACGCGAGCCAGGCGCTCGTTCACGCGGAACGGAACGTCAGCGCGGATGGCGTCTTCCAGAGCGACCGTCATGCGCAGCATCATCGGGCTCATGCCCTGCTTGATCTGCTCGACCGTGCCCAGCTGATTGCGCACGGACACGATTTCCGATGCCTGGCTGTCGAGGAAAATC
>CAYULR010000382.1:0-2133 GCA_964445685.1 uncultured Algimonas sp. | reverse complement strand
GAGCAGGCGCTGATAGTGCGTGATGATCAGCATGCCACGGTCAGGCGATCGCAGCGCATTCACACCGTCGGCAACGATCCGCAGCGCATCCACGTCGAGCCCGGAATCGGTTTCGTCCATCAGGATGAAACGCGGCTCCAGCATCATCATCTGGAAAATTTCCATGCGCTTCTTCTCACCGCCGGAGAAGCCGACATTGAGCGGACGACGGAGCATCTCCGGCGCAATCTTCAGCTGCTTGGCGAGCGCCTTGGCGCGCTTCATGAAGTCGGGCGCGCTGATCTCGTCCTCGCCGCGCGACTTTCGCTGGGCGTTCATCGCGGTGCGCAGGAAGGTCAGCGTCGGAACACCGGGAATTTCGAGCGGGTACTGGAACGACAGGAACACGCCTGCCGCCGCGCGGTCTTCCGGCTCCATGTCGAGCAAGTCCTCGCCGTCCAGCGTGACGGAGCCGCCCGTCACGTCATAGCCGTCCCGGCCCGTGAGCACGTAGGACAGCGTTGATTTCCCAGCCCCATTGGGTCCCATGATGGCATGGACTTCGCCCGCCGGAACGGAGAGCGAGAGGTCGTTGATAATAGTCTTCGCGCCGTCATCGACGGTGGCGGAGAGGTTTTTGATGTTGAGCATCCTATTGTCCCCAGCATTTACCGCCGGGGCCTTTCTAGGTCTTGTCCTAATCAGATGGAGGCCCCGGCAGTAAATGCCGGAGGCGAAAGCTTAGCCTTTGAACGCCGTCACTTCGATTTCGATCTTCATCCGCTCGTCCACGAGGTCCGCGATGACCATCGTCGCTGCCGGCAGGATGTTGCCGTAGTGCGCCTGTATGACCGGCATGACCGCGTCCATGTGCTCGCGGGAGCTGAGCGTGTATTGCACCCGGATCGTGTGGCCGAGTTCGAACCCGCCGGCTTTCAGCGCGGCTTGAATGTTCGCAAACGTGTTCATCGCCTGCTGGGCGGCGTCTTCCGGCAGGTCGCCTGTCGTGTAGTCGTAACCTACCGTGCCGGACACGAAGCACCAGTCGCCCTGCACGACGGCGCGGCTCATGGCGTAGGTCTTTTCGCCTTCGCTCAGCGTAATCAGCTGGCGTTTCGGCTCGGCTTTAGGTGTCTTCTTGGTCGCCACGTCGGGCCTCCATATTCTGTCCGTGGCCGCGTACGGCCGTGCATTCGATTTCAATCAGGGCGTCCGGCGCGGCGAGCGCCTCTATGCCGACCGTGGTGCGCGCGGGCGGGTCAACTGGGAAATAGGTCCGGTAGGTCGCGTTCATCGCGCCGAAGCCTTCGATCTGCGTCATGAAGACCTGGCAGCGCACCACATCCGACAGGCTCGCCCCGGCGTCAGTCAGAAGTGCCTTCACCCGGTCGAGCGCAAAGCCCGTCTGGGCCTGAATGTCGTCCGGGTAACGTCGCGTTTCGGGGTCGCGCCCAAGCTGTCCGGCGAGGTAGATCACGCCGTTCGCTTCCACGATGGGCGAAAAAGGCGACTGCGCGGCGACCGGCACGGCTGACGCGGCCAGCAGTGCGGCGCTCAGGAGAATCCGCTTCATTGGCAAAGCTCCGTCGTCCAGCTGTTGGGATTAGCGCCGCGGCGGCACTGCTGGCGCGAACCATAGCTCGCGAGCACACCGGCGTCGAAAAGCGCATATGTCTCTTCGGCCGCGACGCTGTCATCCGCCAATCCGCTGCGACGGATCACGAAGAGGGTCGCCCCGTCGATCATTCGCTCTGACGAACTGACCTTGGCACGCGTTCCCGCGCCGTCCTGGCGGTTATAGTGCAGCAGCAACTCGTCCGTCGCGAGGTACCGGTCCATGCCAACTTCGAGCGCAGGCCCGACGGCCAGCTCGGCGGAGTAGTCGGACGGGTCGAGCCCGACACCCGCGTCCGGCATGACAGGCGTTCCGGGCACGGTCGGCGTGACCATGTCGCGCACGATGCGTTCGCGGTCGTCCAGCCCGTCTTCTGCCTGGCTGGCCGCAGCGGAAGCTTCGACCAGAGCCGGATCAATCGGCGAGAAGACGCTGGCCGTGAACCAGATCTTAATCGCCAGCATGCCGAGGATCAGCGCCCCGCCAATGAGGGCGATGAGCCAGACAAGCCGCTTGCGTGTCGCGAACTCCGCCATCAG
>CAYULR010000381.1:0-2174 GCA_964445685.1 uncultured Algimonas sp. | reverse complement strand
CGCGCGCTCGCTGCGCTCGCGCCTTGCGAAGCCCTCTCCCATCAATTTTCTTCCCGATAGGGTTTCCGGCGAAGCCGGAAGAAAATTGTCTGCGCGACTCCAGCGCAGGCGCCGGCAGGCGCAGCCGCTTCACCCGAGGACAGTGCTGCGCACTGGCAGATATGCTGGATCCCCGCCTGCGCGGGGATGAGCGAAGTATTTATAGACCGTCATCGCACAGCTCGACTGTGCGATCCATGCTCTGGCGAGTACGCTTCGCCTCGTGGATGGCACGATCAAGTCCTGCCATGACGGAAGAATGTTGGTTCAGGCTTCCACCCCGAACTCATACTCGCTGAGAAACCGCTCCACGACATCCTCCACCAGCTTGCGCCCCGTCGGATCGCCCACCGTCTTCAGCTTCGTGAACTCCTCCGACCACTCGCTCGTGCGTGTGCGCAGCGGTGGCTTCTCCGCCTGCAGCACCTCCATCACTACATCCGCGACCTCGTCCGCGCTCTGGTAGGCGATGCTCTGCCCGCTGTCGGCGCGGCGGCGCGCGCCGCCGACATAGGCTTCGAGGATCGGCTTGTATTCATCGTCCAAAACCCCGCCCGTCTGCGCGAGATGCGCCATGACATTGTCGGCGAAGGCCGTCGCAATGCCGCCTGGTTCGATGGTGGAGAAATGCAGGCCGAAGGCCGGGCCGACATAGGAGGCGAGGCTTTCCGTATAGCCTTCTACCGCGAACTTGGCCGCGCAATAGAAGTCGTTGAAGGGCTGGCCGACCAGCCCGCCGACGCTGCTGATGTTGATGACGCGGCCCGCGCGCGCCTTGCGCATGTGCGGCAGCACCGCCTTGGTCATGCGCACCACGCCGTAATAGTTGACCTCCGTCATCCACTGCAGTTCCTCGTCGGACGCCTGCTCCGTCGTGCGGAGCTGTGCCGCGCCCGCATTGTTGATCAGGGCATGGACGCCGCCATGGTCGGCCACGACGCCGCTGACGACCGCTTCGATCTGGTCCAGGTCGGTCACGTCCAGCACGCGGATATCCGCGCTCACGCCCGCTTCGGCCAGGGCCGCGTCCAGCGTGTCCCGCTTGGCGAGGTTCCGCATGGTCGCCACGACCGTGTAGCCCGCCTGCGCCGCCTTGACCGCCAGCGATACGCCCAGCCCGGTCGAGCAACCCGTGATCAGAACTGTCTTCATCTGTCTCTCCTTCAGCGGGCTCCGAGCCCGCTCTTGTCGTAGATGGCGTCGATGGCCTGCATCTGCCGCACGGCGCTGTGCGCGTCGGTCAGGGGCGGTGTGCCCATGCCGAGGCTCATGATCAGGTGGGCGAGCTGCGCGTCGTAGGTCGTGACCTCGGTCCAACGCGGCACGTCCTCGTTGGTGATGACTTGCGTCGGGGTGGTGATGCGGCAGCCACGGTAGGGGTGGATGGGATTGTCCATGCGAACCGTCCCGCCCGCGCCCGTGACCTCGAACATCATCAGCCGCTCCACGCCTTCCGTCATGTCGCTGGAAATGACCGCGCTCAGCCCGTCGCTGAAGTCCAGCTCCGCTTCCAGGCGCAAATCGATGCGCGGCTTGCCTTCGGTCGCATCAGCACGCGCGACTTCCGGTTCGCGGCCCGCGATCGTGCGGGCGATCTGCAGCGGATAGGTGCCGAGGTCCATCAGCCCGCCGCCGCCCAACGATGCATCGTGGCGGAGCTCGCCCGGCACGTCCGGGATGGTGACGTGGAAGCGGCCTTCCATGCGGGTGAGGGGGCGGACCGCGTCGACTTCCTGCAGGAAGCGGTTGAAGGCCGGGTGGTAGCGGTGGTGGAAGGCTTCCATGATTGTGCCGGGCAGGGCGGCGATCTGTGCGGCTTCGCCAGCGTTCAGCGTGAACGGCTTTTCGATCAGCTGCACCTTGCCCGCCGCGGCTTTCGCAAGGTCGAGGTGACGCGACGGCGGCAGGGCATTGTAGACGATGTCGATGTCGTCTCGCGCGCACAGCGCCTCGTAGCTGTCCATGATGTCCGCGTCTGGCACGCCGTGTTCCGCCGCATAGGCGCGGCCGCGCTCCACGTCGCGGCAGGCGATGGCGGCTATGGTGCAGTCGCGCCGGCGGAGGGCGGGCTGGATGATGGGGAGCGGCGCGATGCGCGACGCGCCGAGCAGTCCGATGCGGTAGTTGGGCGTCAT
>CAYULR010000380.1:0-2205 GCA_964445685.1 uncultured Algimonas sp. | reverse complement strand
AAAAGGACCTGACCGAGACGGTCGGCATGGCCGTGCTGCGCACGCAGGCGCAGGCGATCTACTCCGCCGAACGCATGGGACACTTTGGCCTGAACCTCACCCACTACGCCCACTTCACCAGCCCGATCCGGCGCTACGCCGACCTTGTCGTGCACCGCGCGCTGATCAAGGCGTTCGGTCTGGGCGACGGCGGCACGACCAAGGAAGAAGAAGCGCGCCTGACGGAGACCGCCGAGCATATCAGCACAACCGAACGCCGCGCCATGGTGGCCGAACGCGACGCGGTGGACCGCTACATCGCGGCCTATCTGAAGGACCGGGTCGGCGCGAACTTCAAGGCGCGCATCACGGGCGTCACCAAGTTCGGCCTGTTTGTGACCCTGTCCGAGACGGGCGCGGACGGCCTGATCCCGATCAGTGAGCTGGGGCGCGAATATTTCGTGCTCGACGAGCAGACCAAGAGCGTCATCGGATCAGAATCCGGCACGACCTACAAGTTCGGTCGCGAGGTCGAGGTGAAGCTGAAGGAAGCCACCCCGGTCACGGGCGGCCTGATCTTCGACATGGTCAGCAAGGGTGAGCCGGGCAAGCCGCCCAAGGGCGGACGCGGGCGCAGCGGCGGTGGGTCACGATCCGGCGGCAAGGGCGGACGCGGGAAAAAGCATGCGCGGAAGCGGAGGAGGTAAGGACAGCCATTCCAAGAGCTGTCCCCGGCATTCACTTCCGGGGCCTCCGGCTTGGCTTGCAAACGATGGGGCTGGTCGACGCGAGGCTTGTTACGATGGAGGCCCCGGCAATAAATGCCGGGGACAGTCCTATGATTTACGCCGCCAACGCCTCCTTCGCCATATTTGTCACACCCACATAATCCATCTTCCCCGTCCCCAGCACGGGCAATGCATCGACCGTCACGATCTTCTTCGGCACGCTGATTTCCGGGACGCCGTGGGCCTGTGCCCAGCTCATCAGGTCGGCGCGTTTGGCGTTCTTGCGTTCGGTCAGCAGGACGATCTGCTCGCCGCGTTTCGGGTCGGGCAGGATGGCAGCGGCGTGCATGTGGTCGGGCCAGAGCGCGGACGCATTGTTTTCGACCACGGCGAGCGAGACCATTTCGCCGCCGATCTTGGCAAAACGTTTCATGCGGCCACGCACCACAAGGTGGCCGTCTTCGTCGCGCGAGACGACATCGCCCGTATCGTGCCAGCCGCCCTCGGGGCCGACGATCTTACCGGGTGCGTCGGGCTTGATGTAGCCCTTCATCACGTTGGGCCCACGCACCAAAAGGCGTCCGCCTTCGACAAGGCCGTCGACTGGCTCGAGGCGGCCTTCGAGGCCGGGCAGCATCCGCCCGATCGTCCCGGCCCGGATCTGCCCCGGCTGGTTCGCGGCAAGGACGGGCGCGCATTCGGTGACGCCGTAGCCTTCGAGGACTTCGAAGCCGAAGCGGCGTTCGGCCGTGGCGCGCGTTTCCTCGCGGACCCGCTCCGCGCCGCAGACAGCGATGCGAAGGCTGTCCATCCCGCCCTTGCCGCTTGCGCGCATATATTGCTGCAGGAAGGTGTCGGTCGCGAACAGGACCGTCGCGCTCGTATCGTTGATGCGCTGCGCGATCGTCTTGGTCTGGAGCGGCGACGGATGGAGCACGACGGGGCGGCCCGAAAAGACCGGCCAAAGCGTACCCGCCGTCAGGCCGTAGCAATGGAAGGTCGGCAGCGGATTGAAGAAGATGTCTGTCGGCAGGATCTCCACATGCTCCTCGATCTGCTCGATATTGGCGAGGATGTTGGCGTGGGACAGCACCACACCCTTGGGCGCGCCTTCCGTACCGGACGTGAACAGGATGATGCCCGTATCGTCCGGCTTGCCGCGCGGCAGGAACAGGCCGGGCAGCACGGGGCCCGCAACGGCGCGGAGCTTGTCCCCGACCGTGAGCGTCTCGCGGATATCTTCGAGGTAGAGGATGGTCGAGAATTCGGATAGTTCCTCGACGAGCTTTTCCAACCCGCCGATCTCGATGAACTTGCGGGCCGTGACGATGGTGTCGAACGGCGCGGTCTTGGCCGCCGCCTGGAGGTTCCTGGCGCCCGCCGTGAAGTTCAGCATGGCCGGAACCCGGCCCGCCGCGTGCAGCGCCAGCAGGGCGATCACCGCGCCCGCGCCCGTCGGCAACACCGCGACTGGATTGTCGTCGCGGTTGCGAAGGTG
>CAYULR010000379.1:0-2213 GCA_964445685.1 uncultured Algimonas sp. | reverse complement strand
GCCACAGGTAGATCACGCCCCAGATCGCAAAGGCATAGCCCGCAGGTTGGACGGGTGGATTGTTTTGCGGCACCGGAAACTGATCGGCGTCAAAGCCGCCAAAGTCGGGAATGATCAGCGTGGATGCCGCAAAGGCGAGGGTCAGCAGAAGGACGAGGTAAGCCATATCAGCCCATATGTTTCAATGGCTTACCTTTGCAACCCTCATGCGTATTTTAGGCCAGCGTTCCGGTGGCCGTCAGCGTGGATTTGCCGCCTAGATAGGGCGCGAGGGCGGCGGGATCACACAGATCGTCCTTGCCCAGCACCCGAAGGCCGAGTTCTTCCTCCGCTTCGGCGCTGGACAGCGGCGAGCAGCTTACCAGACCGGAGATGGCGAAGGCCTGCCAGGAGCGGTCCCCGTAGAGCAGGTCCACCCCCATGGGCACGAACATGAGCAGCCCCATGGCCGCCGCCATGAGCCCGATCACGAAGAATACGGAACGCAGGTCCGGCATGGCCGGGCTTATCGGCCCGGCGATGGCCCGTGACAAGCCCGTCCTTTCCCGGAGCCCAGCTACAGGATCCAATCCCAAGGCCCGGCTATTGTCTCTGGGCGTCTATTGCGGACGGGGCGGACGCGGCGTAAGCCGGGGGCAACTTAAAGACGACCAATCTTCGGAGCCCGCCATGCGCACGCGCATTCTCACCACCCTCCTCCTCGGGGCGTCCCTGGCGGCCTGCAATTACAGCGGCGATCCGGTCGCGGGCGACAACGAGACCAACGAGACGATCCCCGCCCTGCAACAGGCCGCGTCCGACGCGCTGACGCCGCGCGCGCAGCGCCGCAACGACCTGGTGAGCGACCCCGGCCCGGGCCGCCTGACGCCGGAGCGCATCCACGCGGAAACCTCCATCGACGGCACATCCCTGCGCCGCGCGCGCATCGCGCCGTCGGGCGAATTCGTGACCGTGCTGAAGGGCCGCGCGGACAATGCCGGACAGCTGGACCTGTGGGCCTACGACATCGAGAGCGGCGAAGGCCGCCTGCTGGTCAGTTCGACCGACCTGATCGGCGGCCCGGAAGAGCTGTCCGAAGAAGAGAAGAACCGCCGCGAGCGCCAGCGCCTCTACGCGACGGGCATTGTCAGCTACAGCTGGGTCGGCGACTCGCTGCTGATGTTCCCGCTGGGCGGCGACATCTATCTCTACGATCTGGAAACCGAGGAAGCGCGCCAGGTCACGGCCACGCCCGCCTTCGAGACCGATGCCAAGATCTCGCGCGACGGCTCGCTCGTCGCCTATGTGCGCGAGGACGAGCTTTACGTGACGGACCTCGCCTCCGGCCTGGAACGCCAATTGACCAACAGCGCGACCGAGACGGTGCGCAACGCGACTGCATCCTTCGTGGTGCAGGAAGAACTGGCCCGCAGCACGGGCTACTGGCTGTCGCCCGAGGCGGACCGCGTCGCCTATTCCCAGATCGACGAGTCCCCCATCGCGGTGGAGACCCGCGCCAATATCGGGCCGGACGGCATCACCACGCTGGACCAGCGCTACCCGTTCGCGGGCACGGACAACGCCACCGTGCGGCTCGGCATCGTGTCCACGCGCGGCGGCGCGACCCGTTGGGTCGACCTTGGCGACGACGACGACATCTACCTGACGCGCGTGGCGTGGTCGCCGGACGGCGAGACGGTCTATGCGGGCGTTCTGGCGCGCAACAACAAGACGCACACCGTACTGGCCATCGATCCTGATACTGGCGCGAGCGAAGTCTTCTACGAGGAGACCAGCCCGACCTGGCTGAATGTCCGGTCGGACTTCAAGCCCGTCGAGGGCGGCTTCCGCATGATCAGCGAACGCGACGGACGCCGCGCCTATTACGAAATCACGGCGGACGGGGCCGAGCGCCTGACGCCCGAAGATGTGCTGGTCTCCAGCGTGCTGTGCGAAGCGGAGAACGGCGATCTGTTCGTCAATGGCTGGCGCGAGAGCCCCGTCTCCACGCACATCTTCCGCGTCTCCAGCGAGGGAGAAGGCGAAGAGGCCGCCCTCAGCGCCACCCAAATCGACCAGGGTGAAGGCCAGCATTTCGCCGCCTTCAACGCGGACTGTTCGCGCTATCTGGAGACCTTCTCCAACGACAACACGCCCTCGCAAGTCCGCGCCTTCGAGGCCGACGGCACGCCGCTAACCTGGCTGTCGCAGAACCGCCTGGACGACACGCACCC
>CAYULR010000378.1:0-2225 GCA_964445685.1 uncultured Algimonas sp. | reverse complement strand
GTCCTACGCGGGCAACTTCCTGCGCATGTGCTTCGCCGTCCCGGCCGAGCCCTATGAGGTGAACCCAGTGATCGAGTCCGCAATGGACAAGATCTTCATCCTCCACGCCGACCACGAGCAGAACGCGTCCACCTCGACCGTGCGCCTCGCTGGCTCTTCGGGCGCAAACCCCTATGCGTGTATCGCGGCCGGCACGGCCTGCCTTTGGGGTCCGAGCCACGGCGGCGCCAACGAAGCCGCGCTGAATATGCTGCGCGACATCGGCACGGTCGATCGCATCCCGGAATTCATCGCGCGCGCCAAGGACAAGGAAGACCCGTTCCGCTTGATGGGCTTCGGCCACCGCGTTTACAAAGCGACCGACCCGCGCGCAAAGGTCATGCGCAAGACCACTCACGAAGTGCTGGGCGAGCTCGGTATCACCAATCCGGTGCTGGAAGTCGCCATGGAGTTGGAAAAGATCGCCACCAACGAAGACTACTTCGTGAAGCGCGGCCTGTATCCGAACGTGGATTTCTACTCCGGCATCGTTCTGTCGGCCCTGGGCTTCCCGACCGACATGTTCACCGTCCTGTTCGCTCTGGCCCGTACGACGGGTTGGATCAGCCAGTGGAACGAAATGCTGGAAGATCCGAGCCAGCGCATCGGTCGCCCGCGTCAGCTTTATACGGGCGCGACGGAGCGCGACCATGTGCCGATGGACGCCCGCTAGGCAGCTTCGCTCAAGGCGATCATCTCCAATATCGCTTCGGCCGCGCGGTCGGAAGCGGATCCAGACCCGGCGCCCATGCGCCGGGTTTCTCGTTTCAGGGCCGACGAAAGTCTCTGTCTTTCCTCTGGAGATCCGAGCCAGGACATAAGCGGGTTGGGCACGTCGTCCGACAGTGTCGCTTCTTGGAGAAACTCCGGCATCAGAGCACGGCCAGCCGACAGGTTGACGAGCGAGATATAGTCCTGCTGGAAGATGCGGCTCGCGACTGCATATGTGAGAGGTGACAGGCGGTACAGAACCGCCGTGGGGACTCCCGCTGCAGCGAGCTGTGTTGTGACTGTACCGGAGCAGGCCAAGGCCACATCGACCCCGGACAAGACGGTTTCCATCTCGCTCTCAGGCAGAAGAGCAACCCCCTCGCCTTCAAAGAGATTTTCCACGGCAGCCCGGACGTTGCCGGAGGCTACCGTCACGAAACGAACCTTGTTCGACCGCGCAGCGACTTGGTCCTTCGCCTTGAGGAATCCCGCACCGAGCCGCTCGATTTCCGAAGCGCGACTTCCAGGAAGCAGTCCGACAATCAACGTGTCTTGGGACACATCCAGTTTTTCCCTCAAGACATCCCGGCCCTGTATCCCATAATCACGGTCTAGCACCGGATTGCCGACGAAGGTCATGGGAAGGCCTGCCGCTTTGAAGTAGGGCCTGTCCATCGTCTGCGTCGACAAGAGATGATCGACATGACGGGCCAGGATTTTTGCGCGTCCCGGTCGCGTCGCCCAGACCTGTGGCGCAACATATTTGATGATCTTTCCGCTGTAGCTCCGCTTTCGCAAGGCCTTGGCGGTTCGAACCATAAAGCCCCAACTGTCGATCAACACCACAGCTTTAGGGTCTGCGTCCCGGATCAGACGGGACGCCTCTCGGACTTTGGAGAGAACCAAGGGATAGGCCTTCAACCCTTCCACAAACCCAAGAACGGCCAACCCCTCGACCGGCATGAGCGACGGGTAGCCCTCGGCTTCCATCTTGGGCCCGCCTATCGCGGCAATGCGGATTTCGGCGTTCCGTGCACGGAGTGACTTTGCCAGCGACGCACCCAGCTGATCGCCCGAAGGTTCGGCCGAAACAATAAGGACGTCAGGGCGTGCCATCGGGGCGGCTTCCCGGAAGACCGATGATGAAGAGGCCCAGCTCATCGGCCAGCCTGACGGTTTCGTCCCGATCGAGGACGAAAGCTCCGCCCGCATCTCCCATAATTCCGGCGAGCCCCGCATTCGCCGCGAGCCTGACGGTCGCGGGTCCTAAGGTCGGCATATCGACCCGGATGTCTTGGTGCGGCTTCACCCGCTTTGCGAGCACGCCCACCCGCCGCGCTTCGTGGCCCCGAAGCGCCTCTGGAAGCGCTGCTACGCGCGTCAGCATGGCGTCCGTGCCTTCCTGGGCCTCGACAGCCAGAACGACCCCTGACGCCACGACAGCCCCCTGCCCGATATCCTGCTCGCCCATTATG
>CAYULR010000377.1:0-2234 GCA_964445685.1 uncultured Algimonas sp. | reverse complement strand
CCGAAGACCTGACTGATATTGTGTCACGCGCGGCTGGGAAGCTCGGCATGGAGATGACGCCGGAAGGTGCGGCGGAGATCGCCGGACGGTCGCGGGGGACGCCGCGCGTGGCGGGTCGCCTTTTGCGCCGTGTGCGCGACCTGACCGAACATGAAGGCATCGCCGTCGTGGACGCGCCTGCCGCCGACGCAGCATTGAACAAGCTTGGCGTGGATCATTTGGGTCTCGACGCGCAGGACATGCGCTACCTCCGGGCGCTCTGCGAGATGTTTGGCGGCGGTCCGGTCGGCGTGGAGACGCTGGGCGCGGCCCTGGCCGAAGCGCGCGACGCGCTGGAAGACGTGGTCGAGCCTTACCTCATCCAGCAAGGGTTCCTAATGCGCACACCGCGGGGGATCTGTTCGGGGACGACGCCGATGGATGAGGGGGAAGAGGGGCGGCCAGTCGAACGGATGAGTCCGTTCACCTATCTGATGCGGCGCATCACCGGTCCCGCCGTGGCGATCGTGGTGCTCTACGCCTCGATGTTCGCGTTGCCGTCCCTGCTGGCCAACCAGGCGCCGCCCGTGGATGGGCGTGACCTGCTGCGCGTGTTCGCGCTCGCTTTCGTCGGGTTCGCCGTCCTTGCGGTCGTGCTGGATTACCGCGCCAAACGGAAGGACCCGTCATGAAAGCCGAAGACGCCGCCATCCCGGAGCGCGACCGCCCGCCGCTTGGCTATTTCGACGGGCGAGAGCACCGCTTTCCCATCCGGGTGTTCTACGAGGACACGGACTTGTCCGGTGTGGTCTACTACGCCAACTATTTGCGGTTCCTGGAGCGGGCCCGCTCCAGCGTCGTCCGTCTTGCCGGGATCGGCCACGCCGAGCTTTTGGAACGCGACCCGCCGCTGGCTTTCGTCATCCGCAAGATCAATCTCGACTACCGCAGCAGCGCGCGCATCGACGATGTGCTGTCCGTCGTCACCAGCTACGACACGTTCAAGGGCGCGCGCCTGCTCGTCAGCCAGCGGATCGAGCGCGGCGGGGAGGTCATCCTGACTGCCGACAGCGAGGCCGCCTGCATCGATCTGACCGGCCGTCCGCGCCGCGCACCGAAAGAGATGATAGACAAGCTGCGTCCTTATTTGCTCTAGGGGGGAAAACCTGGGGAGGGGACCATGATCGAAGGACTCGATTGGCAGCCTATCCTCATCGCCGTGATCGCGGTGATGAGCTTGATAAACACGCTGTCCGTATTTCAGAACTACCGCGCCGACCGGCCGGATATCCGCGCGGAACCGGTCTATGAAGATGACTGGATGTACTGGTCCGAACTTGTCGATCCCGACCAGGCCGAGACCGGGGACAAGGCCATCCGCCGCTATGTCGTCATCGGGCATATTGCGCGTACCAACTATGGCCGCCGCCCGGCCTCCATTGCCGATACGGAACTCTGCATCCGCCTTCGCAACCGCAAGATGGCGGAATCGGGCCTCTACGACATCCCGTCACCCTCGCTGGAAGTGTCGAGCGCGGGCGATGCGCGCATTCCCGTCATGAAGCCCGGACCCGACCCGTTCGACTTCCGCCCCATGATCCATCCCAGCCAGTCCCATGCGGGCATTCACTGCTTTCTGTACGGCATGTATGGGTCGGACGACTGGTCGCCCAAGACGGATGACGGGATGCTGGAAGGCGTGTTGATGATGGAAAGCGGCTTCGGGCAATCCTTCAAGACGACGCTGCAATTCCGCCATGTCGACTTCTCGTCGCTGGAACGCCTATTCCCGACGCTGAAGCCGTTCATGCTAAAGCATTTGGAGGCCGACAGCGCATGAGCCGCGACACGCTTTACCTTCTTCCGCCCGGCTTCGAAGACCGTGGAGAGCGTCAGTTCTGCCCGGAATGCGCCGAGATCTGGGGCGTTCTGGCTTACTATCCCGCGCTGAAGGAGACGCTGGACGTGGTCTATGTCAGCGTCGCCCATCCGCGCGGAGCGCTGGTCGAACGGCTGGGCGAGGGGAACTGGAACAGTCCGACCCTCGTGCTGGGTGCTGCAAGCGCGGACGCAGACGGCGTGAAGCAGTCGGGCGAGGTCAGATATCTGGATTCGGCGCGGAGCATCGCGCGCTACTGGGCCGGGCTCTACGGCACGGCGGTGCCGCGCTAGACCTCGGAGGCCTCTCTCGGAGGTCTCTGCGGTTTGGCTTTGTGCCGATCTGGCAAAAGTGTTGGGAGAGAAGGGAGAAGGAC
>CAYULR010000376.1:1641-2243 GCA_964445685.1 uncultured Algimonas sp. | reverse complement strand
CACCCCCCACCGACCTCGCTGCGCTCGGCCACCTCCCCCTGCTCGGGGGAGGGATGTCAACGTTGCTCTTTATTGTCTAACGAACCGTATTCGCCGCCGGGTCGTCGAACTCGCTGATCACCTTTTCATTGCCGTGGTGCACATTCTCCCCGGCAATATCCTCCGTCTGCGTCTTGTAGATCGGCTGCTCCGGCATCCGGCCAGCCGTGGCTTTGGCGTCGCGCACGGCTTCGGCGGCGGTTTTCGGATCGGCCTTGGGCGCGGCTTCCGCGCTCTTGCGCGCATCCGCTTTCATGTCTTGTAGTGTGGTCATCCATGTCTCTCCTACGGTGTGGTCAGCCGCTCCGTGACGCGCAGCGTGGTCAGCCACGGCGCGAAGAGCGGTTCAATCTTCTGCATCTGCAGATCGATGTGGTCGGCCGTGTGTCCGGCCTCGGTCAGGTAGGTCCGCAGCGCGTTCGCGGCAGTCGGCCAGCGCACATCGGTGTCGATCAGTTCCGACAGATATTGCGAGGCCGCGAAGAGGTGGCGGTTCTGCGTCAGCGCGTAGCCGTCCGCATCGAACATCATCGCTTGGTAGTCCGCGCGCGGCGGCACGGTCT
>CAYULR010000376.1:0-1631 GCA_964445685.1 uncultured Algimonas sp. | reverse complement strand
CACGGGCGCGTTTCCGGGCGTGTCGCGCTGGGCGCGGCCGGTTTCGGGGCCGCGGTTGATGGGCGGGCGCAGGGGCGTGTCTATGCTGGCGATCATGGCGGCATCCTTTGTGTTGATCATGGAACCCCGGAGCCGTGCAGCGGGTTCCATCCGGCACGTGCCACCTTTTCAACACCCACACCCCAAAGGAGACCCTATGTCCGCGCATATCGCCAACAACCCGCACCTCGAAACCCTGATCGATAACGGCCTGAACGCCCAGGGCGGTCCCTACCTGTCGCTGACGATCCAGCGCCCGGAACTGGCGGGCAACATCCAGAAATGGGACATCCTGTCCAAGAACGCGGTCCAGCGCGTGGAAGAGCTGCTGGAAGAGAAATTCGGCGAAGAGGCGGACGAGCCCAAGGCCTGGGCCGGACGGTTCGAAGACGTGATCCAGAGCTTCGACCCGCTGGAAAACCATGCAGGCGGCTGGCTGCTGGTCGCGAACGAAACCGACATGGACGTGTTCGAGCTGCAGGACACGCCGCAGTCGCGCATCGTCTGGTCCAAGACGCCCTACCTGCTTCCCGTCATCACGGACGGCATCCAGCGCACGCGCGGCTGGGTGCTCGCCGTGGGTCAGCAGACAGCCGACCTCTACCGCTATGACGGCGTGACCATGCACGATGAGAGCGACCGCCTGGAATTCCGCACCTATGACGAAATGCGCGAAACGCGCGAGCCGGAAGGCAACGTCAACCTGCACACCAACTCCGCGCTGCGCCCCAACATGAATGGCGGCACGGGCGGCTCGGACGGTCAGTTCCACGCCGCCGGCGAAGCGGTGGACGACTATGACGAAAAGCAGATGAAGGACTACCTCAACGGCGTCGCCAAGGCCGTGGAACCATTGATCAGCGGCACGGGCAACCCGCTCATCATCGCGGGCGATCCACGCAATGCGGGCTGGATGAAGGACCTCGTCGAGCTGCACGAACTGCACGGCGAGCACATCGAGCTGGGCGGCGACGCGCTGACGGCCGAAAACCTGCAAGCCGCCGCCGAGCCGATCTTCAAGTCCATCCTCGTGGACGGCCACGAGCTGCATGACATGGGCGAAGGCGCGCCGCTGACGGCGGTCGGTCTGACCGAAATCGACGAAGCCGCCAAACAGGGCAAGGTCGAGACACTCTACCTCGCCGACGAGCTGGACGGGTTCCAGGACAGCAATGAGGACGAGCGCGTGAAATTCCAGGAACTGGCCGACGATACGGTGCCGCAACGCGTGAACCGCGTCGTGATGCGCACGGTGCGCATGGGCGGCGAAGTGAAGGTGCCGCCGACGGCGTTGAGCCTGACGAAGACGGAAGCGTTGGCGCGTCTCAGATACTAGGGTCGGGTTAAACGCTGTCCACGGCATTTATTGCCGGGGCCTCTAGCTTGCCTTGAGCCGCGATGGGGAAAAGCACCGTGGGACACAGACCGAGGGAAGCCCCGGCAGTAAATGCCGGGGACAACTGCTTCCTTCTTCCTCACAAGCCGCCTTTTATGAGCCTTCCCTTGACCAGACCACGGCAATAAATGCCGGGAACGACGTGGGAGGAGGCCTTCCACCTCCCACCCTTCCCCTTCGCTCATCCCCGCGAAGG
>CAYULR010000375.1:0-2245 GCA_964445685.1 uncultured Algimonas sp. | reverse complement strand
TTCACCCGGTGGCCGACGCGTTGGTAGAAGGGGACGAGGAAGGTCAGACCGGGCTTGAGCGTCTTGGTGTAGCGGCCGAAGCTCTCGACCGTATATTCCCAGCCCTGCCGCACGACCGTGACCGCGCGCAGCACGAAGAACAAAACCAGGGCGACCAGCGCCAATACGAAAATCTGACCAATATCCATCTATCTCTCCTTTTGGGGTATTGTGTGTTTGTGGTGTGCGCTCCGTCTAGAGCTGGCCCAGCACGTGCTCGGCGGAGCTGACCTTGAACTCGCCCGGCCCTTCGACGAAGAGCTGCTCGACGGTGCCGTCATTGACGACCATGGCGTAGCGCTGCGAGCGCGCGCCCATGCCGTAGGCGCTGCCGTCCATCTCCAGGCCCACCGCCTTGGCGAACTCGCCGTTGCCGTCGGCCAGCATGACCACATTGTCCGCTTGCTGGTCCTTGCCCCAGGCATCCATGACGAAAACGTCGTTGACGCTGGTGCAGGCGACCGTGTCCACGCCCTTGGCGGTGAAGTCCGCCATGTGGTCCTTGAAGCCCGGCAGGTGCTTGGCCGAACAGGTCGGCGTGAAGGCGCCCGGCACGGCGAACAGCACGACGCGCTTGCCGGAGAACAGCTCCGAGGCACTCATCGGCGCGGGGCCGTCCGGCGTCATGGTCATGAAGGTGGCGTCGGGAACGGATTGGCCGGTTTCGATAGTCATATGTCTCTCTTCAGCTGACGCCGCGCACGGCGTATCATTATCGTTGTTCGATAAAGCTGCCACGCAAAACCCGTTCGCGCAATTCTTGAAATCAAGGAGATGCGCCCCACATAGACCCAATGGACGCTCAACCCGAGACACCTTCCGACGACTATCCCAGCTACCGGGGGAAATATCTCGTCGCGACGCCCGCCATGGGGGACCACCGCTTTACCAAGACGGTCGTTTTCCTGTGCGGGCACGACGCCTCCGGCGCGATGGGGCTGGTGGTCAACCGCGCCAAGATGGGCCTCGTCATCTCCGACCTGCTCGACCATGTCGGCGTGGAAGGCACGCCCCGCGTCGCGGACGCGCCCGTGCTGGACGGCGGCCCCGTGGATATCGACCGCGGCTTCGTGCTTCACAGCGCGGACTGGTTCCGCGACGAACAGACATTGAAAGTGTCCGAGACGCTGGGCCTCTCCACCACCAAGGAAGCGCTCGAAGCCCTCGTGGGCGAGGACGCGCCCGACCGCGCCATGCTCGCCGTGGGCTATGCGGGCTGGGGGCCGGGACAGCTGGAAGCCGAGATCGCGGACAATGCATGGCTGGTCGCGGACGGCGACGAAGCGCTGGTCTTCGGCGACGACATGGACGCCAAATGGACGGACGCCCTGGCGCGCATCGGCGTGCGCCCCGAACAGCTGAGCGCATTCGGCGGCAGTGCCTAGGGCCGCAAGCCCCAGGAGCACAAGGCGGCGTTAACATTAAACCAGATTGACCTTTCGCAAACGGTTTTAATTTTGTAGCGTCCGGATTGATGACGACCGCGGCCCACGCTTTCAGCCTTCTTCTGATCGACGATCAGCCCGACGAACGCT
This sequence comes from uncultured Algimonas sp., assembly GCA_964445685.1. GTDB lineage: Bacteria > Pseudomonadota > Alphaproteobacteria > Caulobacterales > Maricaulaceae > Litorimonas. Next base: position 671 of record CAYULR010000375.1, on the reverse strand, counting down.
TCGTTGTCGAACGCATTCTGAAGGTCGTCACCCAAGCCGCCGTGCGCCTCGACCACGTCCTGAAATGCAGCGCCGCCATGCCGCTCGTGGCCGAACGCCGCTACGACCTGGTCCTGCTCGACAACCGCCTGTCGGACAGGATTTCCGCGCGCGTCTCCGTGCCCCTCATCAAAGCCGCCAACCCGGCCGCGCCCATCGCCATCATCTCCACCGATCTCAGCCCCGCCTACCTCCAGGACCCCGCCACGCTCGGCGTCGACTTCGTGGTGGACAAGGCGGACCTGGTGTCGTTCCTGAAGGTGCAGCTGGCGCGGATCGAAGGCGATGACCAACCTTTGGCGAAGTCGGCGTGAAGAGGGCTATCCGCTAGCTTCTACAATGAAGCGTCTTCTGAAGGGCTCTCGCTCCCGCTCGGCATGGCTGCGCCATGCGGACGCGCTGGAACCCGTGCTCGCTTCGCTGCGCGCGCCGCCCCACCGCGTGTGGGAGAGCGTAGTGGCTTGAGTAGGACTTTGAGGTCCACGCCGCTCAGTTCGCGTCGTGGCTAGGAGCGGAGACGAAGCTGTGCGTCGGCACAGCGAGGAAACGCGCCGACGTCCACGGCGCGGAATGGGCGGCGTGGTAGGGGGAGAGGGACTTGAACCCCCAACCAACCCGTTATGAGCGGGTGG
>CAYULR010000374.1:0-2252 GCA_964445685.1 uncultured Algimonas sp. | reverse complement strand
TTCCTGGAGTTGGCCTACGACCACATCTTCGTCGTCCCGGCGGAGGGTGGAACGCGTCGGCAGCTCACCAGCGGCGACTTCAACCACGAGGGGCGGCTGGCCTTCACGCCGGATGGCCGCGAGATTCTCTTTTCCGCCAACCGCGACGAGGACTGGGAGCTGCAATCGAGAGAGGCGGACATCTTCTCCGTCGACGTGGCCACGGGCAGGGTCGTCCAGCTGACCGACCAGCCGGGGTCGGAGACGGACCCGACGCCTTCCGCCGACGGACGACACATCGCCTATCTGGGCGAGACGAATGCGCGCGAGCCCTTCCTGCCGCGCAACGTCTTCGTCATGGACCGCGACGGGACGGATGCGCGCCTCCTCACGCGCGGGCTGGACCGGCGCGCGGGCGAGCTGAAATGGATGTCGGGTTCCCAGTTGGCCTACACGTTCGAAAACCGCGGCGAGAACAATGTCGGCGTCGTCGACCTGGCCGGAGAGCGAAGAACGGTCGTCCGCAACATTGGCGGAACGACGATCGGGCGGCCCTATGTCAGCGGCGCCTACGACGCAGCCGGGGCCGGGACCGTCGTCTATACTCAAGGCAGTGCGCAAAGGCCTGCGGACCTGTTCGTCAGCCGCAACGGAGCCGTGCGGCAGCTGACCCGCCTGAACGAGGACCTGCTCGCGCACCGCGATCTGGGAGAGGTGCGCGACTTCACCTACGCCTCGTCTCTCGACGGTCTGGAGGTCCAGGGGTGGATGATCACTCCGCCCGGCTACGAGCCGGGCAAGACCTACCCGCTGATCATCGAAATCCATGGCGGTCCGCACCTTGCCTACGGTCCGCACTTCTCGGCGGAACTGCAGCGCATGGCGGCGGAAGGCTATGTGGTGATCTACGACAACCACCGGGGATCGTCCGGCTACGGATCGGACTTCGCCAATTTGCTGAAATACAAATATTCCAGTCCAGACGACTTCGCCGACCACATGTCGGCCGTGGACTGGGCCATCGACAACGGGTTCGCGGATGCGGACAATCTGTTCATCGCGGGTGGGTCCGCCGGCGGCATCGCGTCCGCCTACGCCATCGGTCTGACGGACCGGTTCAACGCCGCCGTTTCCGCCAAGCCCGTCATCAACTGGGTATCCAAGGTGCTGACGGCGGACAGCTACATCTCCCAGATCGCCAACCAGTTCCCCGGGCCGCCCTGGGAGCATCTGCAGCACTATTGGGACCGCTCGCCCCTGTCGCTGGTCGGAAACGTCACCACGCCGACCCTGCTTATCACGGGCGAACAGGACTGGCGCACGCCCATGTCCGAGACCGAACAGTTCTACCAGGCGCTGCAGCTCCGCCGCGTGCCGAGCGTCATGGTGCGGATGCCGGACTCCAACCACGGCATCGCCAGCCGCCCGTCGCGCCTGAACGCCAAAACGGACTACACGATCGCCTGGTTCGACAAGTACCGCACGGACCCGGGGCAGGAGTAGGGTCAGGAGCGGGGGCGGAAGCCATGCCCCCGATTCCGCGCATTTGCGGACTTCGGCCAGGGCCGCTTCGACGCAGTCCGGCCGCCCGACGGGCAATAGCCTTGCCAGCCCCGGATGCGGGGGTTTTCAGTGTGTCGTGTGGGAAGGAAGAGGACTGGTGGAGCCAAGGGGAGTCGAACCCCTGACCTCTTGCATGCCATGCAAGCGCTCTACCAGCTGAGCTATGGCCCCGTGCCTGAACGGGTCAGTCCTCTGTCGTCGCGAAGGTCGGCGCGGTGTCCGTTCTTCGAGAGCGGCGCGTCATAGAGTTGCGCCGCCGCGTTCGTCAAGCGGGGAAATACGCCCCGCCCGACTGTTTTTGTTCTCGGCGACCTATGTGTTGAGGTCGATGTCCTCGTCATCGTCGTCGTCATCGTCGTCGCCTTCGCCCGGGGGCAGTTCGTCGGCGTCGTCATCGTCGACCAGAGCGGCGTCTTCGTCTTCGTCGTCGTCGATGTTCTCGAGGTCGGGATTCTCTTCGTCGTCGCCGTCTCCGCCACCGATGATGGCCGCGTCGTCGCCGTCGAGCTCCAGCTCCTTGGCTTCGGCTTCTTCCTCGTCGATATCGTCCTCGTCGACTTCGGCCGCCTTCGTCTCTTCCTCGTCATCCTCGTCTTCCGGATCGGGCTTGGAGGATTTCATCTGGGAAGCGGGGACGAGGCCCTGCTGGTCCAGCTCGGCCGGGTCGAAGCTGTTCTTGCAGATCGGGCAGACGGCCGGGTTGTTGTTCA
>CAYULR010000373.1:0-2271 GCA_964445685.1 uncultured Algimonas sp. | reverse complement strand
CCGTGATCCAGATGGTGCCGTCCGCATCGCGCCGTGCCCCGTCGCCCGTGAAATAATTGCCCGGGTAGGTGCTGAAGTAGGTCTGCTCGAACCGGTCATGGTCGCCGTAGACCGTCCGCATCTGCCCCGGCCAGGAGGCGGTGATGACGAGGTTGCCCACGGTCGCGCCGTCCAGAACGGTGCCGTCCGCATCAAGCAGCTCCGGCTCGATCCCGAACATGGGAAAGGTCGCCGCTCCCGGCTTCATCGGCGTGGTTCCCGGCAGGGGCACGATCATCGCGCCGCCCGTTTCGGTCTGCCACCATGTATCGACGATCGGACAGCGGCCTTCGCCGACGACGTCGAAGTACCAGTGCCAGGCTTCCGGGTTGATAGGCTCGCCCACCGTTCCCAGCAGGCGCAGGGAAGACCGCCGGGTTGCCTGGACGGGGCCGTCGCCTTCTCGCATCAGCGCGCGGATCGCCGTTGGAGCCGTGTAGAAAAGAGAAACCCTGTGCTTGTCCACCACTTGCCAGAAGCGCGACGCATCCGGGTAGGTCGGCACGCCTTCGAACATCAATGTCGTCGCACCGTTCGCGAGCGGTCCATAGACGATGTAGGTGTGGCCCGTCACCCAGCCCACATCGGCGGAGCACCAAAAGACGTCGTCCTCCTTCAGATCGAAGACGTACTCATGCGTCATGGAGGCCCAGACCAGATAGCCTCCGCATGTGTGCAGCACGCCCTTGGGTTTTCCGGTGGAGCCGGACGTGTAGAGAATGAAAAGCGGGTCTTCGGCGTTCATCGGCTCGGCGGGGCAATCGTCGGAGACGTTGTTCGTCGCTTCGTGCAGCCAGACGTCGCGACCCTCTTTCCAGCTAATTTCTCCGCCCGTGCGGCGCACCACGATTTGCGACGTGACCTCCACGCCCGCCTTGGCCGCAATCTCGCAGGCCGCGTCCGCATTGGCTTTCAGCGGAACCTTGCGTCCGCCGCGCACGCCCTCGTCTGCCGTGATGACCATCTGGCTGTCGCAATCCGTGATGCGCCCCGCCAGCGCTTCTGGCGAGAAGCCGCCGAAGACGACGGAGTGGATGGCTCCGATGCGCGCGCAGGCCAGCATGGCGAAGGCGGCTTCCGGGATCATGGGCATGTAGATCGTGATGCGGTCGCCCTTCTTGGCGCCGCGCGCTTTCAACACGTTGGCGAAGCGGCAGACTTCGGAATGGACCTCGCGGTAGGTGTAGCTGCGGCCCTCCCCCGGCTCGTCGCCCTCGAACAGGACGGCGATCTTGTTGCCGCGCGTGTCCAGATGCCGGTCCAGGCAGCTCTCGGTCACGTTCAGCACGCCGTCGCGGTACCATTCGATCTTCACCGGGGCCTCGAACGACCAGGAGCCGACATGGCTGGGCTCCGTCATCCATTGCACGCGTTTCGCCTGCTCCCGGAAGAAGCCTTCGCGATCGGTGACAGAGCGCTGATACAGCTCTTCATATCTGCCGGGTGTCAGGCCGGCGGCCTCGGCAAAAGCGGACGGTACGGGGACGGAAGGCTCGGTCATGCTAGCGCCCTAGCAAGCCCGGGCCGACAGCGCCAAGCCTTAGACCTGTCTGGTTCCCGGAATGCGGATGTCTTCGACCAGTTGCTGGACCTCTTCGGGCGGAGGCGCGGTGAGCAGGGCGACGCCAACCCCGACGGCGGCGGCAAGCCACATGAAGACGAAGCCGATGCCTTCAGGCGAGACGCCGAACAGCCAGGCTTCGGGGTTCAGGTTCACGAATTTGAAGTAGTAGATGTAGCCGAACGTGCTCACGAGCCCGCTCAGCATGGCGGCGATCGCCCCTTCGCGGTTCATGCGTTTCCAGAAAATACCGAGGAAGATGACCGGGAAGAGCGACGCCGCCGCAATGCCAAAGGCAAATGCCACGACCTGCGCCACAAAGGGCAGCGAGGACGCAAATGCTCCCAGCAAGGCCGAAGCGATGACCGCCGCGGCCGCCGCCAATCTGGCCGCCAGCATCTCCTGCCTTTCCGTCATGTTTGGCGTAAAAGTGCGTTTGAGCAAGTCATGGCTGACAGCAGAGCTAATTACCATCAAAAGCCCCGCCGCCGTGGAGAGCGCCGCCGCCAATCCCCCCGCGACTACCAAACCAATGACCCAATCGGGTAAGTTCGCAATTGAAGGATTGGCGAGCACGAAAATATCACGATCAAGCTTGACCACCTCATTCGCGTCACCCGCACGGTACTGCACGCGCCCATCACCATTCTTATCCTCAACCGCAAGAAGAC
>CAYULR010000372.1:0-2276 GCA_964445685.1 uncultured Algimonas sp. | reverse complement strand
ACCATACTCTGATGATCCTGGACGACGACACGCCGTTCCGCACGCGGCTGGGCCGCGCGATGGAACAGCGCGGCTTCGACGTGCGCACCGTGGAGACGGTGGGCGAGGCCAAACGCGAAGTCCGCGACAACCCGCCCGCCTTCGCCGTGCTCGACATGCGCCTGGAAGACGGCAACGGGCTGGACGTCATCGACCAGCTCCACGAAGCGCGACCCGACTGCAAGATGGTCATGCTGACCGGCTACGGGAACCTGGCGACGGCCGTTTCCGCCGTGAAACGCGGCGCGGTCGACTACCTCGCCAAGCCCGCAGACGCGGACGATGTGTGCAAGGCCCTGCTGTCCGAGCCGGGCGAAGCGCCCGAGCCGCCGGAAAACCCGATGAGCGCGGACCGCGTCCGCTGGGAGCACATCCAGCGCGTCTACGAGCTGTGCGGCAAGAACGTCTCCGAAACGGCCCGCCGCCTGAACATGCACCGCCGGACGCTGCAGCGGATTTTGGCAAAGCGGGCACCCCGCTAAAAACTGGCCCCACGGATTTGCGAAGCGAATCGTCCCTATGGACGATAGAGTGAAATCTCTTCGAAACGCTATTAAGGCCGATGCCAACGCATCGGCCTTTTTCTTTTTCTCACACCCAACAAAAAAAAGCCGCCCCGAAAGGAGCGGCTTTCTCACTCTGGATCGACGCTTGCCTACTTCGGAAGCAGCACGCCCGACACGACGTGCACGACGCCGTTCGACGTCGCCACGTCGGCCTTGGCAACCTGTGCCTTGCCGCCGTTTTCGTCCTTGATGTAAACCGCACCGTCCTTGACGTAGGCGACCAGTTTCGCGCCCGACAGGGTCGTCAGTTCCGCCTTGCCGCCATTGGCTTCGGCCAGGGCGATGACGGACGCCGCGTCATACGACCCGGAGACGACATGGCTGGTCAGGATCTTGGACAGGTCGGCCTTGTTCTCGGGCTTCAACAGCGTGTCGACCGTTCCGGCCGGGAGCGCGCCGAACGCATCGTTGGTCGGGGCGAAGACCGTGTACGGTCCGTCCGCGGACAGCGCATCGACGAGGTCGGCGGCCTTCACGGCGGCGACGAGCGTGGACAGCATGTCGACGTCCATGGCGGTCTTCACGATGTTGGGGGTCTTCGTCTCGGCGTAGCTGTTGCCGGAGCCGTATTGAGCGGCCGCGACGGTGGGCAGTGCGATGGAGGCCGACGACAGCAGCGCGGCGGCGAGGAGAGGTTTGAAAGTCATGTTCAGTCTCTTGTGTGGGGGCGGCCCGATGATGCGGACCTGAACTGACTACGCACCCCGCCTGCCCTGCGGACGCCCCGTTGACGGGGACGTGAAAATTATGACCGAACCGTCATCGACAGCCCCGGCAGGCCCTGCCAAAGGGCGGAAATGTCGATCGCGACCCCCACACGGCTGGACCATGTCCAAGCCCTGCGCGGCTACGCCGCCGGGCTGGTGCTCGCGACGCATCTTGTACCCATCGCGAACCGCAGCCTCGGCGCGGACGTGCTGCCCAACATGCTCGAATGGGGCATTGTCGGCGTCGATCTGTTCTTCGTGCTGAGCGGCTTCATCATGGTCTATGTGACGCGGAACAGGACGCGGGGCGGGCTGCGCGGACTGCCGGAATTCGCCTTTGCGCGCGTGACGCGCATCTATCCGCTCTACTGGGTCGTCAGCGCCGCGCTGCTGCTCGTGACGGTCCTGCGGCCCGGCCTCGCTTTTTCCGGCTCGTCGAACGAACCCCAGCTCCTCAACTCGGTCTTCCTGACCCCGGCCTACGCCTATCCGCTGCTCGAAGTGGGGTGGACGCTGGTCTACGAAGTCATGTTCTACGTCCTGTTCATCGGCGTCCTGTCCGGCCCGCTCCGCTGGCGTCCGGCCATCCTGGTCGGTTGGGCCGGGCTAGTGCTGACTGGAAACCTAGCTGGCTGGCAGTCCTGGGGCGCGACGGCGTTCCACCTGTTCAGCCCGTTCGTGCTCGAATTCCTCGCTGGGTCGTTCACGGCCCTGATCTACCTGAAGATCGGCGGCTCCGTGCGACTGGCGGCGGGGCTGGTCGGGGTCGGGATAGCCGGGTTCGCGGTCTGGTTCCTGTCGGGCCTGTCGCTGGAGGCGCAGTGGCCGCGCGTGCTGGTGCTAACCGGGCCGCTGGCCGCGCTGACGCTGGGCGCAGCGCTGCTGGACCGGCACGGTGTGGGCGCGCCGCGGTGGACGGTGATGCTGGGCGATTGGAGCTACGCGCTCTACCTCACCCACTTGC
>CAYULR010000371.1:0-2299 GCA_964445685.1 uncultured Algimonas sp. | reverse complement strand
CGTCGCCCTTCCAGGCCTTGACAATGGCGAGGTCCGCGCGGATGCCGCGTTCGAGAATATAGGTCTCGCCGTCGAAATCTTTGTGCTCTTTGCCCTCGGCAATCACGGTGCCGACGCCGGTTTTGGTGTAAAAGCCGGGGATGCCCGCGCCGCCCGCGCGCAGGCGCTCGGCCAATGTGCCTTGTGGATTGAACTCAAGCTCCAGCTCTCCGGACAGGTATTGGCGCATGAACTCAGCGTTCTCGCCCACATAGGACGAGGCCATCTTCTTGACCTGCCGTGTTTCCAGCAACTGTCCGAGACCGAACCCGTCCACGCCCGCATTGTTGGAATAGACGGTGAGGTCTTTTGTGCCCGCATCGCAGATGGCCGCGATGGCGAGTTCCGGAATGCCGCACAGGCCGAACCCACCCGCCGCGATCGTCATGCCGTCGAACAGTACGCCGTCCAGCGCGGCAGCGGCGGACTCAAAAACCTTGTTCTTCATGGCGCTTCGACTTTCTGGTCGATGGCGCCGAAGATGGAGTTGCCGTCCGCGTCGAGCATTTCGATGCGCACTGTGTCGCCTTCGCTCATGAACGGTGTCTTGAACTCGCCCGTCGCGATTTTCTCGATCATGCGCAGCTCCGCGATGCAAGCATAACCACGGCCACCGTCTTCGACCTTTTTGCCCGGACCGCCGTCTACGCCCTTGTTGGACACTGTGCCGGATCCGATGATCGTGCCCGCCAGCAGGGGCCGCGTCTTGGCCGCGTGGGCGACGAGGCGCGCGAGGCTGAAAGTCGCGTCCTGATGCGCGTGCGGGCGACCGAAGGCCTGGCCGTTATAATCGACATTGAGCGGACGGTGGACGAGCGAGTCCTTCCACAGATCGCCCAGCTCGTCCGGCGTGACCGCGACGGGGCTGAAGGCGCAGGGCGGCTTGGACTGCACGAACCCGAAGCCCTTGGCGAGTTCCGCCGGGATGAGCCCGCGAAGGCTGACATCGTTGCAGAGCAAGACCAGCTTGATGTGGTCCGCCGCGTCCGCCTCGCTCACGCCCAGCGGCACGTCGTCCACGATCACGCAGATCTCGCCTTCCATGTCGTAGCCCCAGCTTTTGTCCGTAAACGGGATGGGGTCGTGCGGGGCGAGGTTCGGGCCGTTCACGCCTTGGTACATGAGCGGATCGTCGTAGAAGCTCTCGGGCACTTCCGCGCCGCGCGCTTTGCGGACCAGTTCCACGTGGTTGATATAGGCGGAGCCGTCGAGCCATTGCGCCGCGCGCGGCAGCGGGGACTCAACTTGGCTCTCATCAAACGGCTTGGCGTCAGCATGGCCCGCGCAGAGCGCATCGCAGCGTTCCTGCAGCTTCGGCGAAACGGTTGCCCAATCGTCCAGCGCGGCCTGGAGCGTCGGGGCGATGTCGGTCGCGTCCACATAAGTGGACAGGTCGGGCTTCACGAGGATGAGCGCACCGTCGCGCGTGCCGTTCTTGAGGGTGGCGAGTTTCATGAAAGGCTCCTTAGACGGTCGCGTCTGGCTGTTGGTCGGGATGGGCGTTGCGGAAAGGCTCCAACGACGCGCAGGTCTCTTCAATACGCCGGATGAGCGCAAACGGCTCCAAATCCGTATTCCAGCGTCGCGCATTGTAGAGGCGCGGCATCAGGACGATCTCGAACAGGCTGGGACCGCCGAACGGCAGGTCCCCGGCCCAATCGAGGGCGGCCAGGCGCTGTTCGATGGGCATGAAGGTCTTGTGGATCCAGCGCTCCTGCCACGCTTCCACGGCGGCCGTGTCCGCGCCGAATTCGGAGCGCAGATATTTCAACACTGGCATGTTGTTGGGCGCATGGAGTTCGGTGGCGATGGCGAAATAGAGGTCGCGGCAGAGCGCGGCGAGCGCCGGATCATCCGGCACGAAGGGCGCGTCCGCATAGGTCCGGTCCAGCCAGTCGATGGCCGTCAGGGACTGCGTGATCTGGAGGTCGCCCGTGTCGAGCAGCGGCACGGTCCCGTGCGGATTGACCGCGCGGTAGGCGTCGCTCTTGTGCTCTCCTTCCAGCAGGTTCACCGGGACGTAGTCATACGCCACGCCCTTCAGGTTCAGCGCAATGCGCAAGCGGTAGCTCGTGGACGAGCGCCAATAGCCGTGCAGTTTCACGCGTCTGCGTCGCGTTTCTTGGCGTTTTCAGCGTTGGCGATCTCGTGCAGCCAGGCGGCGTGACGCGGCGCTTTCTTGGTCTCGGACCATTCGTCCAGCATGGGACGCGACACGCGCTTCAGCTCCGCATACTGTTCGGCGGTTCCGATATCGGCG
>CAYULR010000370.1:0-2334 GCA_964445685.1 uncultured Algimonas sp. | reverse complement strand
CTTCCGGTCCGTTTCACGGCCCGGAGACCGCTACGCGGAAGCAAACCTGTGGGGCCAGTCTAGGCTGCCGCCTGTTCCCGCAAGATCTTACCAATCGTGTCGGACTTCAGGTCGTCTACGCTTGCCGCAATCCCCATGCTGTTGGCGATCTTCACAACATCGGCCTCGAGCATGCGGTTCAGCGCACCCTTGGTGTGGGGCTTGGCTTGGCCGCCGTAGAGCGTCTCGCCTTTTTCCGCCATGTCGCGGAAGCTTTGCGGCGGGTTGAAGCGTTCGCCGTGGCGCTGGGCCAGCATGTCGGCGGTGGCGACGAAAGCCGGCAAACCGATCGTGTCGATGTAGCTCATCGGGCCACCGGTCCAGGCCGGGAAGCCCCAGCCGAAGATCGCGCCCAAGTCCGCGCTTTGCGGGTCGGGCACGACGCCTTCGTCAAACGTGCGCGCGGTCGGGATGAGCTGCGCATACATGAGGCGCTGCTGCACTTCGGCCTGGCTCGGCTGCTCTTCGGCGAGCGGGTAGTGGTCCGTCACGCCTTTCCACAGATCGAGGCGCTTGCCGCTCTCGTCGTAGTTATAGAGGCCCGCACCGAAGCGGCGGCCCGCACGGTCGAGCTTCTTGACCATGAGCTCGTAGAACTCCTCGGTTCCGGACGGCTTGTAGGCGTCGCCCAGCTCTTCCTTGGTGGATTGCATCACGCCGTAGCCGAGCTTCAGCGTGGTGTCGTCCTGCACGGCGAGCGGACCGATGGGCAGGCCCATGTTCAGCGCGCTGTTCTCGATCAGGGACGTGGAGACGCCTTCCATGATCATGGTGATCGCTTCGGCGATGTAGGGCGGGAAGACCTGGTTGGTGAAGAAACCGCGCACGTCTTTCACGACGATCGGGGTTTTCTTGATCTTGCGGTTATAGTCGAACGCGGCAGCCAGCGCGCGGTCGCCCGTGCCGTCATGCGGGATGATCTCCAGCAGGGGCATGCGCTCCACGGGGCTGAAGAAGTGCAGGCCGATGAAGTTCTCCGGACGGACCGAGTTCTTGGCCAGGCCACCGATGGGAAGCGTCGACGTGTTGGAGGCGAAGATGACGTCTTCGCGGATCACGGCTTCGGTCTTCTTGATGACGTCGGCCTTGACGTCGGGACGCTCGAACACGGCTTCGATGATCAGATCGACATCCTTCAGCATGTCGTAATCGGATGTCGGCGTGATGCGGGCGAGGAAGGCGTCGGCCTTTTCCTGGGTCATCTTTCCGCGCTTCACGCGTTTGTCGAGGATCTTCTTGGTGTAGGCGACGGACTTCTGCGCGTCCTCGTCCGTGCGGTCGAGGGAGATGACCTCCATGCCCGCCTTGGCCGTCACGTGGGCGATGCCCGAGCCCATCAGGCCCGCGCCGAGGACGCCGACTTTCTTGATCTCGATGCGCTCCACGTCCTTCGGACGGCCTGCGCCTTTTTCGGCGGCCTGTTTGTTCACGAACAGGGTGCGGATCATGTTCTGCGCGACCGGATCGGCGAAGAGCGAGAGGAAGTATTTCGTCTCGACTTCGACCGCCTTGGTCATGGGCAGCTGCGTGCCTTCATAGAGGCAGGACATGATGGCCTTGATGGCCGGGAAATTGTCCTTGGACTTGGCCAGCGCCATGGCGTTGGCGGCGGAGAAGAACTGAACGGCCTTGGGGTTCATCGCGCCTGCGCCGCCGGGGACGCGGAAGCCTTTGACGTCCCAGGGCTGGAGCACGCCGCCGACATTGTCCTTCACCCAGGCCTTGGCGGCTTCGATGGTCTTGCCGGGCTCGACGACCTCGTTGATGAGGTTCTGCGCCAGGGCCTTCTTGGCGTCGAGGTTCGCGCCGGTCGTGATCATTTGCGCGGCGTTCTGCAGGCCGGCCAGGCGCGGGACGCGCTGCGTGCCGCCACCGCCGGGCAGGAGGCCGACGAGGACTTCGGGCAGGCCGACCTTGAACTTCGGGCTATCGGCCGCGACGCGGTAGTGACCGGCCAGGGCGAGTTCGAACCCGCCGCCAAGGGCGAGGCCTTCGAGGGCGACGGCGACCGGCTTGGCTTTCTTGCCTTCGCGCGCGATCTCGCGGTCCGTGTGGCCGCCCGTTTCGAGTTTGCGGAACGCGCGGTTCAGCGTCATGCCGTCCTCGAACGCTTCCTTGGACAGCTCGCCTTTCTGCTTTTCCAGCATGCGCAGGTCCGCGCCGGCCATGAAGCCGTTTTCGCGGCCCGACGCGATGACGAGGCCCTTGTACTTATCGTCGGAGACGAACTCGTCGATGAAGGCCGGGAGGTCGGCCATCAGGTTTTCGTCGATCACGTTCATGCCTTGGTTCGGC
>CAYULR010000369.1:0-2338 GCA_964445685.1 uncultured Algimonas sp. | reverse complement strand
AGCAATGTTAGTCGTCACCGTTTTTTCAGTTTGTATCCCTAAATTTGTCGCCGGCGCGGGCACACGACCTGTATAGCTTATCCGGCGCCTCACCGTCGAGCTCGTCATACGATTCGGCCACCAACCACTGGTCGTGCTGTCAGGGTTATAAACAGACGTGGTATCAGTCGTCAATGTGATAAAGCTATCGTCAACCACCTGTGTTTGTGCCGTCACATTACCAAAGGCATCAACACCGGCTTGACCCACTGTGGTGGTACTCGTGCTGTACTGCCCTCCATTACCCAAGTCAAACTGACGACTTGTCGATGAAGTATTAAACACACTGACAATACCCGGTGCTGTTGCCGCAGCATGTGCGTTATTCGTCGCCCACGTATTGATGGTTTCACTCAGTAAAGTACGGGCACCTAATGGGTTATCGCCAGCATACACACGCTGCTCAGCCACCAAAGAACTGTAAGGGAAGACTTGCTTAAATGCTGTCTCAGAGTGTGTCTTACGCGTAATATCTCGATCGATAATCGTTTTAAAGCCCCGAAAACCTCGGCCTTGGGTGTTATATACAGCATCACGGTACTGGTACTGCATGGTATTTAAACCACCCACGCCATTACTTTGCTTATACTCAGACACGGCGTACATACTTGAAGCAAAGGGGAAATGCTCGCCATCCACCACATTATCATGGTCTACCACATAGAAGTTATCAGGCTGACCACTGGACAACGGATGATAAGTCCATTCACTGCGTACACCAACGCCATTTTCGACACTGAGCATCATGTCAATTGGATGATAGTCACCCGTGGTGTTACCGGTACCTGATCCGTAGTTGCGGGTCACATATACCTGATCCGAACCGCCTAAACCTGCTGGTACATTTTGTGTCACCCCACTAAACAAGCAATTCGCCAAACCATTTGAACAGCCATAGTTAAACACCATATCTGGTAGGCCTTTACCGAAACCATCTACTACAATGGCCTGATTCGCTGCGCCGACAATATCAGTCTCACGCTCAGTGACCGTTATCTGACCTGCTGCGTTTTCGTTAAACGATAACGCAACATATTTATAGATACTGGTGTCTCTACCAGTTACTGCAGCCACTGGCACGCGAGTTGTACCCGACATGGTATGTGACACGTCATAAAGCGCATCACCACATCGAGTAACTTCACTCGGAGAGCTGTTCCCAGGAAGGAAAGTTAAGAACCTAAAACAACCTTCAACGATGCGCTCGCCCGGCATTAACAATTCAGCCCGACCATCACCGTCAATATCCATTTGCTTAAAGGCATCTAAATATTTAGGTGAGAAAGCTGAGAGAGGTTCGTTCGGATTACCACCTGGTAACGGCAGTGTGCGAACAGGTAAATGTTGAGCGATTGAGATATTAGGTCCAAAGGTCCCGTCACCTTGATTAAGCTTGAGTGTCATAGTTGAGGCACCCGCCCAACCCAACCAGTCGCTCAGGCCATCACCATTGACATCTATAAGAATCGAAAAGTTATCAAAATTACCTATACCTGGGGTTGCATCAAAGTTTGCATTCACCTCATCGACAGCCACTCCTTGAGCGGTAACCTTAGTTAAAAGGATTTTGCGTAGCTCAGGGTTAAACTGCAAGTCATCTGTTTGTCGCAGCGCAAAATCAGCCAAGCCGTCGGCATTCATATCACCGATATACTCCACGGTTTGATTTTGGCCAGCGGAAAACATGACAGATTTACCCGCATAAGGTGCATTCACATTCTGCGTATGCAGGTAAACGACCACATCACCGCTAATGAATTGCAAGGCATTGTTGAACACCGCCTCATAAACAACCGCATCGGGCCAACCATCACCGTTATAATCGCCTAAGTTAACCAACTCATACCGTGTATCATTAGGTATCGCCACCGGTGTATTTATCCAATTAATAGTACCCGCATCATTGCTATACGATATTCTTAAGAAGTCACCATCATCATCCCAGCTGTCGGTTCTACCATCGAGGTTAAAGTCGGCATCAACACAGCGTGGCGCATAGGTCACGCGACTAAAGGTACAAACTTGCAAATCAGACAAGTTCTCCCCTTCTTTCTTGCCTTCTGCATCGACAAAAGCGAGTGGCCAATCTCTCACACCATCACCGTTAGCATCACCCCGCGGCACCACTGTATTAATACGACGCAGGACAGCAAACCCGTTACTGTCAATACTTGCTGGGAAGGTCAAATCATCACCTGCGGTCGATTGCAGAGGCTCTACTTCAAACTTGACCGGAGCGTCTTGCCAAGCAAAGGACGCCGCATCACGGCAACGCGTACCGCCTTCATAACCACACTCT